>JBNJGW010000010.1:0-6870 GCA_051748005.1 Pseudomonadota bacterium
ATGCCGCAAGCCAGGCCGGTATTGAAGTCCTGCTGGTCGGCGATTCACTGGGCATGGTACTACAAGGTCATCAGAGCACCCTTCCCGTGACGCTGGAAGATATCTGCTACCACACGCGCTGTGCGGCACGCGGTAAGGGTGCCAGCCTGCTTATGGTGGACTTGCCCTTCATGAGCAACTCAACAACAGAACGGCTACTGGAAGACTCTGCCGCCCTGATGCGCGCCGGAGCAGAGCTGGTTAAGGTTGAAGGCGAAGCCTGGATGGCCGATGGCATACGCGAACTCACCCGACGAGGCGTGCCCGTCTGCGCTCATCTTGGGCTGACACCACAAACCGTCTACCAGCTAGGTGGCTATAAAGTTCAAGGCCGGGAAGCCGCGCAAGCCCAGCAGATCCTTGAAGATGCTCAGGCTCTGGTTGATGCTGGCGCATCCGTTATACTTCTCGAGTGCGTTCCCGCTGCTCTTGGCAAGGCCATTACCCAGGCTCTTGATGTTCCCGTCATTGGCATCGGTGCGGGCGCCGAGACCGACGGCCAGATTCTTGTCATGCATGATATTCTGGGAGTTACCCACGGCCGCACGCCGCGTTTCGTCAAGAACTTCATGGCCGAGGCGAGCAACATCCACGAGGCTTTCGAGCATTATCATCAAGCCGTAAAGCAGCGTACCTTCCCCGCCGCTGAACACTGTTTTTGATAACGGTTCCTAAAAATGGTTCTGTAGTCAGTTATCCACCGATTCTTGGTTCGTCATCTTCCAGCCTGGATGTTTATTATGAGACATGACTTAGCTGCAATGCGACGGAGTTGATATGCGTACCTTGCGCGATATACCTGCGCTGCGCCATGCATTGACGGAATACCGTCAGCGCGGTCAGCGCATTGCCCTGGCGCCCACCATGGGCAACCTGCATGCAGGGCATCTGGCACTGATCGAAAAAGCACGTCAGCATGGCGACGTGGTTGTTTCCAGCCTGTTTGTTAATCCCATGCAGTTTGGGCCAAATGAAGACCTTGAAGCCTACCCGCGTACCTTTGAAGCTGACCAGCAGGCGCTGGAAGACGCAGGCTGCGATGTCCTGTTTGCCCCCTTGAGTGAGACACTTTACCCCAATGGCACCGAGCAGCAGACCTGTGTGCATGTCCCCAGCGTCAGTGAAGGCCTTTGCGGCAGTTCACGCCCCGGCCACTTCGACGGCGTATCCACCGTGGTTACCATGCTGTTCAACCTTGTGCAGCCTGATATCGCCATGTTCGGCGAAAAGGACTATCAACAGTTAGCGGTCATCCGCAAGATGGTGGCTGACTTGCATATGCCCATCGAGATCATCGGCGTACCCATTGTACGTGCTGACGACGGCCTGGCATTATCATCACGTAACGGTTATCTGAGCGCAGAAAACCGGGCAAAAGCACCTTCTCTTTACAAAACCCTATGCGATACGCGTCAAGCACTTGAGACGGGCGGGGTTGAATTCAGTGCCCATGACCACGATTATCGTCAACAGGTACTACAACAGGGGCGTCAGGCGCTGTATGATGCCGGCCTTGAGCTTGATTACCTCGAATTGCGTGATCGCACCCTGGGCCCTGTTGAATCAAACACCCGCCAGGCTATTCTGCTTGCAGCAGCCAGACTTGGCGATACACGGCTTATCGATAATCTTGACGTCTTGCTTCCTGCTCCAACAGACACTTCCGCTGCCGCTGATACGGCAATAGCGCGGTAACAGAGGAAATCCTCATGCATACCATCATGCTTAAAGCCAAGCTCCACATGGCACGCGTCACCCATGCTGTTTTGAACTATGAAGGCTCCTGTGCCATCGACGGTGACCTGCTCGATATGGCAGGCATCCGGGAAAACGAACAGATCCAGATCTACAACGTTGAAAACGGTGAGCGTTTCACCACTTACGCCATCCGCGGTGAAGAAGGCTCCCGCCTTATCTCTATCAATGGCGCTGCAGCGCATCTGGCAGGCCCTGGCCATCGCATCATTATCTGCAGCTACGCGCATTACAGCGAAGCCGAGCTGGATAATCATCAGCCTGCCCTGGTGTATCTGCAGGAAGGCAACCACGTTAGCCATACCAGTAATGCCATCCCGGTTCAGCTGGCCTGATAGAGCCTTAATCTTTTCAGGCGATGTTACTTTTTTAAACCTGCACTACCCAGTATCTTTCTGATTAGCGGGCCGTTTTTACGGCCCGTTTTTATTTGCTGCCAAAAGTGTATTGCCGCATTGCACAAGCTTCACCTATGCTAGGAACGCCTATTAACAAAAATGCCGATATGGCATCGTGACATGCCTGATTCACGCTACCTAGGAGTTTTACTATGCAAGATGTGGTCATTGTTGCAGCTCGTCGCACCGCCGTTGGCGCCTTCGGTGGGTCGCTTGCCGGTATTCCTGCCAGCGACCTTGGTGCACTGGTCATCAAGGATATCCTCAGCACC
The DNA here is from genome assembly GCA_051748005.1 of Pseudomonadota bacterium. Lineage (GTDB taxonomy): Bacteria > Pseudomonadota > Gammaproteobacteria > Pseudomonadales > Halomonadaceae > Vreelandella. Next base: position 2,465 of record JBNJGW010000010.1, read on the forward strand.
ACAGGTGTTGCGCCGGAGCAGGTCGATGAAGTCTTGCTTGGCCAGGTACTGACAGCCGGTGTTGGCCAGAACCCGGCGCGCCAGGCGGCTATCAAGGGCGGCTTGCCTGATGCGGTTCCCGCCATGACGATCAACAAGGTCTGTGGCTCCGGCCTCAAGGCACTGCACCTGGCGACTCAGGCAATCCGCTGTGGTGATGCTAGCGTCGTTCTGGCCGGTGGCCAGGAAAACATGTCAGCTTCTCCCCACGTACTGCCCAATTCCCGTAACGGCCAACGCATGGGCGACTGGAAGGCGATTGACTCCATGGTGCATGATGGCCTGTGGGATGCGTTCAATAACTACCACATGGGTATTACTGCCGAAAATCTGGCGGAAAAATACAGCATCACCCGTGAAGCCATGGATGAATTTGCTGCCGCTTCTCAGCAGAAAGCCGCTCAGGCCATCCGTGATGGCAAGTTCAAGGGTCAGATCGTGCCGGTGGAAATCCCTCAGCGCAAAGGTGATCCCATCGTTTTTGACACCGACGAGAATCCACGTGAAGTCAGCGCTGAAAAACTCGGCGGCATGCGCCCTGCCTTCAAGAAAGATGGCACTGTTACTGCCGGTAACGCATCGTCATTGAATGACGGTGCTGCCGTTGTCATGCTCTGCTCGGCTGAAAAAGCCAAAGAGCTGGGCCTTGAGCCACTGGCGCGCATCGCAGCCTACTCCAATGCAGGCGTTGACCCGGCCATCATGGGTATTGGCCCGGCACCGGCGACCCGCCGCTGCCTGGAAAAAGCCGGTTGGAGCATCGACGACCTCGACCTGGTAGAAGCGAACGAAGCCTTTGCTGCCCAGGCGCTGTCCGTCAACAAGGAGCTCGGTTGGGATGTCAGCAAGGTTAACGTCAACGGTGGTGCCATTGCACTGGGCCACCCGATTGGCGCTTCAGGCTGCCGTATTTTCGTCAGCCTGCTGCATGAAATGATTGCCCGCGATGCCAAGAAAGGTCTTGCTACCCTATGTATCGGTGGCGGCCAAGGCGTGGCACTGGCCATCGAACGTGCGTAACTGCACCTTTTTATGCATTTAAACACTATGCCCCGCTACCAGCGGGGCATTTTTATGTGGTAAGTAATGTCTCCTGACATGCGCTGGCGACATTTTTAGCGTGAAGCAAGGTTGGCCACGAACACCAGAGCCAGAACGAAAATGACTGCCAGAATCAGGGCAACGATAATATAAGGCGCCGCATTGCTCTGGTTATTATCACGTTCCAGATTGCTGCGCTTTTGTACCCCAAACATGGCAGCCAGCACACTACCCACCACCTGGCGAAAAGTCGGCTTGGCTGCCGGGGTCGTCTTGTTATCATTTTTCGACATTTTGAGCTCCTGCTGTTAATCACTGGCCAATATAGCCCGCTACTCCAACCAGTTTTGAAATACTCCTTGCAAAACGCCACCGCCCCCGCAACGAAAGGCTGCGGGGGCGGTGGCAACATCTGAACAGCTATTTATTCAATCAGCCTACTCTGTCGTTTCCGCTTCAGCATTAAAAGCAGCCTTCTCTTCTTCCGTGATTTCCTTGATGGTCAATTTGACGCGATTACGGTTGTCAATGTCGAGTACCTTGACGATCACATCATCCCCTTCATTCAGGTAATCTCGAACATTTTCAACGCGCTCCGGCACAATCTGGGAAATATGCACCAGGCCATCGGTACCCGGCATGATATTGACGAAGGCGCCAAAGTCAGCAATGCGCACTACCTTGCCCATGTACAGCTTGCCGATTTCCGCTTCAGCGGTAATGGCCAGTACGGTATCAATGGCTTTCTTGGCGGCGGCCTTGTCTTCAGCGTAAATACGCACGGTACCGTCATCATCCAAGTCTACCGATGCACCGGTGTCGTCACAGATCTTACGGATGGTCGCGCCACCTTTACCGATCACATCACGGATCTTGTCCGGAGAAATCTTGATAGTCGCCATGGAGGGCGCGTTATCCGACACGTCTGAACGGCTCTGGCCGATTACCGTATTCATCTGGCCAAGAATATCAAGACGTGCCTTGTTAGCTTGCTGCAGAGCCACTTCCATGATTTCTTCGTTAATGCCTTCGATCTTGATGTCCATCTGCAGGGCGGTAACACCCTCTTCAGAACCGGCGACCTTGAAGTCCATATCACCCAGGTGGTCTTCGTCACCGAGGATATCAGTCAGCACAGCAAAACCGTCATCATCCTTGACCAGACCCATGGCGATACCCGCTACTGGCGCTTTCAGCGGCACACCAGCATCCATCAATGCCAGAGAAGCGCCGCACACTGATGCCATCGAGCTTGAGCCGTTGGATTCAGTGATTTCAGATACTACGCGGATGGTATAGGGGAAAGCATCTTCGGCGGGCAGCATGGCTTCCACACCGCGCCGTGCCAGACGGCCGTGGCCAATCTCACGCCGCTTGGGACCACCCATAAAGCCAGCTTCGCCCACACAATAGGGAGGAAAATTGTAGTGCAGCATAAAGCGGTCTTTGCGCTCGCCTTCCAGCGACTCAATCAGCTGGGAGTCGCGCAAGGTACCCAGAGTCGCAATCGCAATCGCCTGGGTTTCACCGCGAGTAAACACAGCGGAACCGTGAGTTTTGGGCAACATCCCAACTTCGATGTCCAGCGGGCGCACCGTCTGATTATCACGGCCATCAATGCGTGCTTCGCCCTTGATCACCCGTGAACGCACAATGCGCTTTTCGATACCAGCGAAGGCCCCTTTGACTTCGTCCTTGCTGAACTTGCCGTCAGCCGCCTCGCCTTCAGCGGCAACCAGCTGCTCGACGGCCTCGTCTTTCAGGGCTGACAGGGCATCCTGACGCTGCATCTTGTCGGTAATCCGGTAGGCGTCGCCAATCTTGGCTTCAAACGCTTCGGCCACGGCAGTTTTCAGCGCGACGTTTTCTTCAACCGGTTGCCATTCCCAGCGCGGCTTACCAGCTTCTGCTACCAGTTCGTTGATCGCCTGGATAGCCACCTGCATTTCCTGATGACCGTAAAGGACAGCACCAAGCATTTCATCTTCAAGCAGTTCCTTGGCTTCGGATTCCACCATCAATACGGCTTTTTCAGTACCAGCAACGACCATATCCAATTCAGAGGTGGTCAACTCTTCAACCGTAGGGTTGAGGAAATATCCTTTCTCCTCGTTAAAGCCCACTCGTGCCGCACCAATCGGGCCATTGAAGGGCACGCCGGCAATCGACAGCGCCGCCGAGGTACCAATCAGAGCTGCAATGTCCGGATCATGGTTGCGATCCGTCGACAAGACAGTACAGATTACCTGCACTTCGTTCATGAAGCCTTTGGGAAACAGCGGGCGAATGGGGCGATCGATCAGGCGAGAGGTCAGGGTTTCCTTCTCCGTTGGGCGCCCTTCTCGTTTGAAGAATCCCCCGGGGATTTTGCCTACCGCATAGGTCTTTTCCTGGTAATGAACCGACAATGGGAAGAAGGGCTGAGCCGGATTGGCTTCTCTTTTGGCGACTACCGTACATAGGACGACGGTATCATCCATGGTGACCATAACGGCGCCAGTAGCCTGACGGGCAATACGCCCGGTTTCGAGCGTGACGGTGCTACGACCGTATTGAAACGTTTTCTTTACCGGATTCACGGCGACTTCCTTTAACATTAAATATCTACTTGTCTTTTCGCTTGGTCGTTTTGACTCGCCACTATTCTAGGCGCTGGCGCGCTTCAGGGCTACCACAAACAAAAAAACGGGCAGCTCTCAAAGAGAGCTGCCCGTTCCGATCACAATAACAAGGCAGGGGTTTGCATAAGGTGCAAACGCTGCTTTCTATCTGACGACCTGATTAGCGACGCAGGCCAAGGCGCTGAATCAGCGACTGGTAACGTTCAAAATCCTTACGCTTGAGGTAGTCCAGCAGCTTACGACGCTGGTTGACCATACGGATCAGACCACGACGCGAGTGATGATCCTGCTTATTGGTCTTGAAGTGATCCTGCAGGCCGTTGATGTTGGTGCTCAACAGCGCTACCTGGACTTCAGGTGAGCCAGTGTCGTTCTCGCCACGACCATATTCATTAACAATCTGGGCTTTCTGTTCAGCCGTTAGTGCCATGTCTATCTCCAGTAAGCAATATGCCTAATGTGTGAATGGGTGAGACCACGCATATTTGCAGTCTCAGTCGTACTTTTCGTGCAAGCCTGAACTTACACAGCGACGCTGCTTAACAGCCGCTTGGGCGCCACTTCATCATCGCCCTTCACCACCCCCAGGCCAATAAATACAGATGCATGATAAAGCCGCATCAAGGTATCCGGCGAAAAGGAGGAGGCATCCAACCGTGCAGACTGACCGTGACTTAAACACCAGTAAGCCTGCTCATCGACAAC
>JBNJGW010000010.1:6970-8622 GCA_051748005.1 Pseudomonadota bacterium
TGATCATCATCCTGACGGTCACGATCACTGGCCACTGCCTCATCAATCAAGGAAGACAGCTGCTGACCACGGACCACGCTTTCATCAAAATGAAAGCGCAACTCGGGCACATGGCGCAACTTGATCCGCTTGGCAATCTGGCTTCTCAGAAAACCAGCGGCACGCTTGAGCACCTGAAGGTTTTCCTTGATACGCTCAGGGTTCTGTTCACCTAGCAAGGTGACATAGATATCAGCGTAGCCGAGGTCGCGGCTAACCGTTACACCACTGACCGTCACCATACCCAGACGCGGGTCTTTCACTTCGCGCTGAATAAGTACCGCCAGCTCCTTCTGGAGCTGGTCGGCCACTCGGTCGGTACGCTTGAACTCGCGCATAATAAACTCCCGGCGAACTTAGAGGCTGCGTTCAACTTTAACCTGGTCGAAGACCTCGATCTTGTCGCCTACCTGAACATCGTTGTAGTTTTTCACTCCGATGCCGCACTCTACGCCGCTGCGCACTTCTTGAACGTCATCCTTATAACGGCGCAGTGACTCAAGCTCACCTTCGTAAATCACTACGTTATCACGCAGTACGCGAATACGCTTGTTACGGAAGACGCTGCCTTCAACCACCATACAGCCTGCCACCGCACCAATTTTTGGCGCACGGAAGACATCGCGGACTTCGGCCACACCAACGATTTCTTCTTTCCACTCTGGGGCCAGCATGCCGCTCATCGCCTGCTTCACTTCGTCGATAAGCTGGTAGATGACGCTGTAGTAACGCAGATCCAGGCCTTCACGCTCGATGATTTCACGAGCTGCCGCATCAGCACGAACGTTAAAGCCCACCACGATCGCTTCAGAAGCCAGCGCCAGGTTGGCGTCCGTTCCGGTAATACCGCCAACACCAGAGGACACCACGGCAACCTTGACTTCTTCAGTGGAGAGCTCTTCCAGAGCGCCTTTAATCGCTTCCAGCGAGCCCTGCACATCGGCTTTCAGCACGATGTTGACCTTGGCAACCTCATCCTGGCCCATCTGGCTGAACATGTTCTCAAGCTTGGCTTTCTGCTGACGTGCCAAGCGAACTTCACGGTATTTGCCCTGACGGAAGTTGGCCACTTCACGGGCTTTCTTCTCATCGGCAACCGCCATGAATTCTTCACCGGCTTCCGGCGTACCATCCAGACCCTGAATTTCAACCGGCTGGGATGGACCTGCGCTGTCTACTTGCTGGCCCAGCTCATTGGTCAGCGCACGGACGCGACCATAGTGCAGGCCAGCAAGCACAATATCGCCTTTCTTCAGGGTGCCGTTCTGTACCAGGACAGTGGCTACCGGGCCACGGCCTTTATCAAGGCGTGACTCAACCACAACCCCTTTACCCGGTGCAGAAGGCACTGCCTTCAGTTCCAGGACTTCAGAGACCAGTTGGATGGCTTCCAGCAGCTCCTCAATACCGTCGCCGCTCTTGGCGGACACGTGCACAAACTGGGTATCACCGCCCCATTCTTCCGAGATAACGCCATGCTGGGAAAGCTCGTTACGAATGCGGTCAAAGTCAGCGCCTTCCTTGTCGATCTTGTTGACCGCCACCACCATAGGCACTTCAGCTGCCTTGGAGTGCTCGATCGCCTCGACCGTCTGGGGCATCACGCCATCATC
>JBNJGW010000010.1:8722-49084 GCA_051748005.1 Pseudomonadota bacterium
GCCTTCCTTGTCGATCTTGTTGACCGCCACCACCATAGGCACTTCAGCTGCCTTGGAGTGCTCGATCGCCTCGACCGTCTGGGGCATCACGCCATCATCTGCCGCTACCACCAGGATAACCACGTCAGTTGCCTTGGCACCGCGAGCACGCATGGCGGTAAATGCCGCGTGGCCAGGCGTATCCAGGAAGGTCACTCCACCGTGGTCGTCTTCCACATGATAGGCACCGATATGCTGGGTGATGCCGCCCGCTTCGCCCGTTGCCACCTTGGCACGACGGATATAGTCCAACAGCGATGTTTTACCATGGTCGACGTGACCCATGACGGTCACCACCGGTGAACGGGTGATTTCCTCACCTTCGTAGGAAATGCTGTCCAGCACTTCCGTCTCCAGCGCATCATCCTTGACCAGACGCGCCTTGTGACCCATTTCTTCCACCACGATGGCCGCTGTGTCCTGATCAATCGTCTGGTTGATAGTCACGGCGGCACCCATGTTGAACATCGCCTTGATGACTTCATTGGCCTTGATTGACATCTTGTCAGCCAGTTCCGCCACACTGATCGACTCAGGAATGGAGACTTCGCGGACTATCGGCTGCGTCGGCTTCTGGAACGCCTGTTTGCCATTGCCGCTTTGGCCGCCACTGCTGCGACGGCCCCCGCGACGTTCGGCACGCTTGGCTTTCTTGGCACCACCACCGCGCTTACGTTCTTCGCGGTCGGAACGGTCATCTTCCTGGTCATGACGGCCTTTTTTCTTAGCCGCTGCTTTTTTGGGCGGTGCGGTACGACGGTCAGAGCGACCTTCCTTGGGCGGTGCCGGCGGCATTTCTTCCGCGGCTGGCTCGCTGCTCTCCAGCTCAGGAACCGGAATTTCAAGGTTGGTCGGCACGTCGGCCTGTTTGGCTTTTGCTGCAGCAGCCTGGGCTTCCTGCTCCTGGCGCTTTTTACGCTCAACCTCATCGGCCTGACGCTTGGCTTCAGCTGCCTTGCGTTCTTCAGCATCGCGAGCATCCTGAACCTTACGCTCTGCCTCAGCTTCAGCCATATCACCTACCAACTGACGAGGGCCACTATGCTTGGGCTCCTGCGCTTTTGGCTTGTCGTCTTCAGCACGCTTCACGTAGGTTTTCTTTTTGCGCACCTGAACTTCAATGGTCTTGCCGCGATCACCGGTCTTGATCTTGCTGCGCGTTTTACGCGTCAGGGTGATGCGGTTTTTGCTGGCATCATTATCGCCGCCATGGCTCTTTTTCAGGTGGCGCAACAGAGTCTGCTTGTCTTCTTCAGACACTGCATCACTTTCCGAACTATGGGGCAGTCCGGCTTCTTTCATCTGTTCCAACAAACGAGGCGCATCACGCCCCACTTTTACTGCAAAATCTTTTACTGTCATATCTGACATATTGACCCTCCTCAGCCCGTGTCCTGTTTACTGTGTGTTCGAATCGGATGCGGCATCGTCTTCGAACCAGGGCGCACGGGCAGTCATGATCAGTGCCGCTGCGCGCGCTTCGTCCAATTCCTCGATATCGACCAGATCATCGACAGACTGCTCTGCAAGGTCTTCCATGGTCACAATGCCACGGCTGGCCAGGATGAAGGCCAGGTGGCGTTCCATACCGTCCATTTCAAGCAGGTCATCCGCCGGTTGAGCACCGTCAAGTGCTTCTTCCGAGGCAATCGCCATCGTCAGCAGCTCGTCTTTTGCCCTCGCGCGTAACGCTTCAACCAAGTCTTCATCGAATTCTTCGATTTCAAGCATTTCGTCAAGCGGCACGTAAGCAATTTCTTCCAGGGTGGTAAACCCTTCTTCTACCAGCAAGCGGGCAACATCTTCATCCACTTCCAGATGCTGGATAAAGGTATCTACCAGGCTATCAATTTCCTGTTCGCGCTTTTCGTCGGCTTCGGCTTCGGTCATGACGTTGATTCGCCAACCGGTCAGCTCAGATGCCAAACGCACGTTCTGGCCACTGCGACCAATCGCCTGGGCGAGATTGTCCGCCGCAACGGCAACATCCATGGCGTGGGCGTCTTCATCGACCAGGATGGAAGCGACATCCGCCGGTGCCATGGCGTTAATCACCAACTGGGCAGGATTGTCGTCCCACAGCACAATATCGACCCGCTCGTTCTGAAGCTCGGACGACACTGCCTGAACGCGCGAACCACGCATGCCCACACAGGCGCCTACCGGGTCGATGCGGCGATCATTGGTTTTCACCGCAATCTTGGCACGTGAACCAGGATCACGAGCAGCACCCTTGATTTCAATCAGCTGCTCAGCAATTTCCGGCACTTCAATTTTGAATAGTTCAATGATCAGTTCAGGGCAAGTCCGTGACAGCAGCAACTGGGCGCCACGTGCTTCCGGATCAACCTGAACCAGCAGTGCCCTGACCCGCTCATTCATGCGGTAACGCTCACCGTGAATCATTTCATTGCGCGGCAAAAAGGCTTCAGCATTATCACCCAGGTCGATAATCAGGCCATCACGGGTGGTTTTCTTGACAATACCCGCCACCAGCTCGCCTTCGCGATCAGCGTATTGGCGCACGACTTCAGCACGCTCGGCCTCGCGTACTTTCTGTACGATCACCTGCTTGGCCGTTTGCGCAGCAATGCGGCCAAATTCGGCGTTTTCGATCTGCTGTTCAACTACATCGCCAAGCTTCAGCGGCGGATCACGTTGCTCTGCAATGCTTTCCTTGATCTCGTAGTCAGGCGTTTCGAACTCGTCATCTTCAACGACTGTCCAGTAGCGGAACGTCAGGTAATCACCCGTGCGACGATCAATGTGAACACGAACGTTTGCTTCTTCCTTATCAAAACGCTTGCGTGACGCGCTAGCCAATGCGGCTTCAACCGCCTCAAAGATGACATCGCGGGGAACGCCCTTTTCATTGGAGATCGCGTCCACGACCATTAAAATTTCTTTACTCATGCGCTTGCCTCGCCAGAAAACCTGTCCTTATATGCAAAAGTCCGGCACTCCGCCGGTCGCGTCACCCGATCAATCATCGAACTGAGGAACAATGGTCGCCTGATCAATACTTTCGATCGGAAAGCAGAATTCTTCTCCGTCCATATGCAACAGCACCTCATCCTCTTCTACACCCGCAATCAAGCCACTGAATTTGCGCCGACCATCAAAGGGTATGCGCAGCTTGAGTGCCGCTTGATGACCGATATAACGGGTGAAGTGGTCAAGGGTATAAAGAGGGCGCGCCATTCCCGGGGAGGAAACTTCCAGCCGGTATTCGCCGGGGATAGGGTCTTCCACATCCAGCACAGCACTGACCTGGCGGCTGATATCGGCACAGTCGTCAACGCTGACACCACTCTCGCGCTCAATGTAAATGACCAACCGCGAGTGCTTGCCCTGGGACAGGTGGTCGACACCCCACAGTTCAAAACCCATCGCAGTAACAACAGGCTCGATTAGCGCATGAAGCGCAGCATGTTTTGTGGCCACAGACAAAGCTCCTATAGCCGTTGCATCAGGCACCTGGCCAGGAGTCGAAAGGAAAGCTAGGTGGCTGATTGGCGTTACCCGAAAACGTGCCTGGCGTGTAAACGCGGGGCATCCGTTAGTGAGATACTGATTCTTCGTGAACGTCGTATGATCAAACGCTCTGCTATTGATTCTACTACCAGCACGCTCGTTACCGACCATGCTGCTAACAAAAAGCCCCTTCACAGGAAGGGGCTTTTTTAAAGAAACCTGTAGTACCATCAAGTGATTTGCAACTGACAAGGCTATTTATAAAACCGTTTTCAGCACACTTGAAATGGTAGCGGGGACCGGATTTGAACCGATGACCTTCGGGTTATGAGCCCGACGAGCTACCAGACTGCTCCACCCCGCATCAATCTAGGTGAACGATAATAGACCTTTGAATCAGTTTCGTCAAGGCTTATTTCGTCTTGGTTGCTAATCCCGACCTGGAAAACTGACATCTTGAATAACTGTCAGTGAATCAGTTGGTGCCGAAGGCGGGACTTGAACCCGCACGACCATACGGTCACTACCCCCTCAAGATAGCGTGTCTACCAATTCCACCACTTCGGCAACAGGGGAGGCTTTCAAAGAAACGCCGCTTTATTGGTCGTCGCTCTCCTCTAGCACTGGCGCAGTATTATCCACACTTTCTGAGGACTCGTCAAGCATCGGAGCCTCATTACGTTGCTGAATTAGTTGCGCATCAGGGATGCCCATTTCCGGCGCCTGACCGGCCTGAGTGGCAAAGTAAGCCAAGGTCAGCGAAGTCACAAAAAACCCTGCCGCCAGAATACCGGTAAACCGAGCCAGAAAATTGCCGCTACCGCGCGATCCGAAGACCGTCTGGGAAGCGCCACCGCCAAAGGAAGCGCCCGCCTCTGCCCCTTTACCTTGTTGCAGTAAAATGAGCACTACCAGGGCGATCGCAATCACCACGTGAACCATCAAAATTATTACTTGAACTTGCATGAGTTTATCCTGCTGACTGACAAATAGCGTAGAAGTCGTCGACCTTGAGCGAAGCACCGCCCACCAGGCCGCCGTCGATGTCTGGCTGGGCCAATAACTCAGCCGCGTTGCCTGCGTTCATGCTGCCACCGTAAAGCAGACGCAGTTGCGCTGCCAGTTGCGTATCAAAGCCTGCCTGATACTCACGAATACCGGCCATCACCTCCTGAGCCTGCTCTGGAGAGGCGGTACGTCCTGTACCAATAGCCCAGACCGGCTCGTAGGCAATGACTATCTGCTGCCGCTGAGCGGGCTCCAGGCGCGCCATAACATGGCCAACCTGGCGTAGCACAACCTGCATGGTATCACCGGCATCGCGCTCTTCGAGTGTTTCACCCACACATAGAACAGGCGTTAACCCCACACTAAGAGCTGCCTGAGTACGATCATAAACATGATCGTCAGTTTCCCGGTAAAGCTGGCGACGCTCAGAGTGCCCAATCAACACATAGCAAACGCCGAATTCCTTGAGCATCTGGCCGCTCACTTCACCTGTATGGGCGCCGGAGTGAACGGGATTAAGCGTTTGTGCGCCCAACGCAAGCCGGGTGCCTTCAAAGGCATGCCGGGCTGCATCCAGATAGGGAAAGGGCGGAATAATGGTAATATCCAGCGCTTCCGGTAAATCTGCCTGAGCAAAGCGCTCACCAAACTGGCGAATGAGCTCGGCAGAACCGTTCATTTTCCAGTTACCGGCAATTAAAGGCGTTCGCATGGGAAATCCTCACTGAAAGTGGTGCAAAATGGTATAGGAGCTACGCCAGCAAGACAACCGCTATTGCTGTCTCTGCTAATCCTCCTGGCGGCCGCACCCCTCCTGCATAACCGCCCAGGTCATGTTGACTGCATCTACATTGGGGGCCACATCATGCACGCGCAGGATTTTCGCACCGCGCTCAACGGCTAAAGCCGTCAGCGCCAGCCCACCCGGCAGGCGCTCCTCGACCGGGCGCTCCAGTACCTTACCAATCATGCTTTTACGTGACGTACCCACCAGCAGAGGGCGACCCAGAGCACACAAACGCTCCATATGTTTAAGCAGGCGCAGATTATGCTCCACTGTCTTGCCAAAACCGAAACCCGGATCCAACAGCAATCTGTTCTTGCGCAAGCCTGCCGCTTCGCATATTTCCATGCGCTGCATAAGGTAATCCGCGACCTCATCTTCAATGGCGCGCTCATAGCGAGGTGATTGCTGCATGGTCTGAGGCTCTCCCTGGCGGTGCATCAAGCACACCGGCAAGGCACTGGCAGCAGCGGCAGACAAGGCGCCCTCCAGCTCCAGAGCACGCACATCGTTAAGCATGCCCGCCCCTAGTGCGGTTACTTCACGCATAACGCTGGCACGGCTGGTATCCACCGACACCAGCGCATCCAGTTCGCGCACCAAAGCCTCTACCACAGGGGCAACCCGATCCAGTTCCTGCTGCTCTGCCACCGGCGAAGCGCCTGGGCGAGTCGACTCGCCACCAACATCAATGATGGCTGCACCCTCAGCCAGCATCCGCTCAGCGTGGCGCAAGGCCTCATCCAGAGAGACGTGCTGCCCACCGTCTGAGAAAGAATCGGGGGTGACATTCAGGATTCCCATGATTCGCGGAAAGGAAATGTCCAATAAATGACGGCCGCAGCGCAACTGTTCACCGTCTAAGGGCATCCTGATACCGCCTGAAGAAAGATTCGGAGTTGAATTAGGCGCTGAAACTGATGAAGTATTTGAAATCATGCAACAGCCTGGTCAAGTAGAAAAGTGGACAGGAATTATCTTGAAGATATGAAAAGCAAAGAACTATCAGGCAACACCTTTCCAAGGCGAACAAAAAGGCGCCCCTGCATGGGGCGCCTTTTTTTACCTGACGAAGGGTTCAGGGTCCGGCTGGCCCCCCTAGCGGGTCAGAAGGACGACGACGCGGCCCATCTTCGTCTTCACCTTCATCACCAATATTATTGCCCTTATCGTCAGCACCTCCATCAGTGCCGTTACCACTGCTACCCGACGCCTCTTCCTTAGGCTTGTCAGAAGACTGCTTGTCGGTTACCGGCGAACCGCCACCGGATGAATCTCCTTCGTTCCAGTCTTCCGGAGGACGCGGCGTACGACCCTCCATAATATCCTTCAGCTGGGTGGCATCGATGGTCTCGTATTTCATCAAGGCATCTGCCATGGCATCAAGCTTATCGCGGTTGTCTTCAAGAATCTTTTGCGCTTGCTCGTAGCAACCATCAATAATCTTGCGAACTTCCTTATCCAGACGCGTGGTAGTTTCACCCGACTTCATCTTGGCGCCGCCCTGGCTTGAGCCAAGGAACTGGTGCGATTCATCTTCGTCGTAAAGAATCGGCCCCATCTCGTCGGAAAGCCCCCACTTGGCTACCATGTTGTGGGCAAGCTCAGTTGCACGCTTGATATCGTTGGATGCCCCTGTGGTGACACCATTTGGACCAAGCGTCATCTCTTCGGCAATACGCCCCCCAAACAGCGAGCAAATCTGGCTGATGATCTGCTGGCGTGACAGGCTGTAGCGGTCTTCCTCCGGCAGGAACATGGTGACACCCAGCGCACGACCGCGGGGAATGATAGTGACCTTGTAAACCGGATCATGCTCAGGCATCACCAGACCGATAATCGCGTGGCCTGATTCATGATAGGCCGTATTCAGCTTCTCTTTACTGGTCATGACCATGGATTTGCGCTCTGCGCCCATCATGATCTTGTCCTTGGCCTGCTCAAGCTCATCCATACCTACCAGACGCTTGTTGCCGCGCGCGGCGAACAGGGCTGCCTCGTTGACCAGGTTGGCCAGATCCGCGCCTGAGAAACCAGGCGTACCACGGGCAATCAGCTGCGGTTTGACGTCTTCAGCCAGTGGCACCTTGCGCAGGTGAACACCCAGAATGTGCTCGCGACCCCGAATATCCGGCAGGCCTACCGTAACCTGGCGGTCAAAGCGGCCCGGACGCATCAACGCCGGATCAAGCACGTCAGGACGGTTGGTGGCGGCAATAACGATAATACCTTCGTTAGCCTCAAAACCATCCATTTCAACCAGCAACTGGTTGAGTGTCTGCTCGCGCTCGTCATTACCGCCGCCCATGCCAGCACCGCGCGAACGGCCTACCGCATCAATCTCGTCAATAAAGATAATGCAGGGTGCCTGTTTTTTGGCCTGTTCGAACATGTCACGTACACGTGAAGCACCGACACCCACAAACATTTCAACGAAATCCGAACCAGAGATCGAGAAGAACGGCACCTTGGCTTCACCGGCAATCGACTTGGCCAACAGCGTTTTACCCGTACCTGGAGGCCCAACCATCAAGACACCACGCGGAATGGTGCCGCCCAGACGCTGGAACTTGGTCGGATCACGCAGGAAATCGACAAGCTCTTCAACTTCTTCCTTGGCTTCATCGCAGCCTGCCACATCAGCGAAAGTCGTCTTGATCTGATCCTGTGAAAGCAGCTTGGCCTTGGATTTACCAAAGCTCATTGGGCCACCTTTTCCGCCACCGGCACCGCCCTGCATCTGGCGCATGAAGAACATGAAAATAGCCAGTATCAGCAGAATCGGGAAGCTGGCAATCAGCAAGCGCGTCCAGATACTTTGTTGGTCAGGCTCCTTGCCTACAACGGTTACGTCGTTGGCTAGGAGATCGTCCATTAGCTTGGGGTCTTCCGCTGCCGGACGAATCGTCTGGAAGCTTGAACCATCGCTACGCTCACCGTTAATGGTATAACCATCAATGGTGACGCTGCGCACCTGCTGATTTTGCACCTGCTGCACGAACTGTGAATAGTTCATGGTCTGCGTCGTCGTTTCGGTGCTGAAGTTATTGAACACCGTCAGCAGTACTGCTGCGATGACCAACCAGAGAATCAGGTTCTTTGCCATATCGTTCAAGGGGCTACCCTCATTACAAGAATCTTTCGGTTAACACTCGTTACTGAGACAATACACCAGCAGCAAGCGTTCAACCATTGCCAAAGCAGATGTCGCTTTGGGCCATATGCATCAAACTTGATCAAAACCCGTCATTATGCAAGACATACTTTGACACAACTTAGACACGGAGTGCGACAAGGTTTATATCTATCAAGATGATAGTCTGTCGCTATCAATCATTAAAGACTCGTTTACCTATGAGTCAGAGTATTACTTTTTGAAACCTTCAGCCAGCAGATAAACTTCTCGGGAACGTGCGCGGGAGGCGTCTGGCTTACGGGTGACCACGCGCTTAAAGTCATTACGTAGTGCCTTAAGGTATTCATCAAACCCCTCTCCCTGAAACACCTTGGCCAGAAAGCGGCCACCGGGAGAGAGGGTATCACGCGCCAACTCCAACGCCAGCTCAACAAGATACATTGCCTGAGGCTGATCAATCGCGGCCATGCCACTCATATTGGGGGCCATATCCGACATCACAAGGTCAACAGGACGATTCTGCAGGCGATCAAGAATCGCGTTGAGGACAGACTCTTCGGTGAAATCCCCTTGAATAAAGTCAACCCCCGCCAGCGCATCCATCTCCAGAATATCCGAGGCAATCACGACGCCGTGATCGCCAACACGCTCGGCGGCCACCTGGCTCCAGCCACCGGGAGCTGCACCCAGGTCGATCACCGTCATTCCTGAACGAAACAGCTTGTCCTTTTCATCCAGTGCCAACAATTTATAGCTGGCACGGGAACGATATCCATCCTGCCAGCTCTGCTTGACGTAAGGATCGTCAAAATGCTCTTTCATCCAGCTTGCGCTGGTCTTGCTTGCCTGCTGTTTACGGTCTTTAGACTTTTGCTGCATAAGAAATCTGATGGTGGATGTCAGGATAGATGCTTTCACCTTGCGGCATTTCACCGTAAGATGGAACGTTAAGCGCAAACTGGGATACCGCACGATACCATGAGCTTGTCACAGGCACAAAAGAAAGCATTCCGCAGCATTGGCCATCACCTCAACCCGGTGGTGACCGTTTCTGAAAACGGCATTTCGGAAAACTTGCTGGCGGAACTCGACCGCGCACTGCGCGACCATGAACTGATCAAGGTAAAGCTGGCGATTCCTGAACGCGAGGATCGCGCCGCCATTGTTGAAAGCCTGCTGGCAGAACTACCCGGCAATGCCAAGGCTGAGCTGGTTCAGACCATAGGCAAGATGGCCCTGCTTTATCGCCGCAACCCGCAGGCCAACCCCAAGCTTTCCAATATTAGCCGTTTCGAAAATCACCACGGACGTTTCTAGGCAGCTGACAGTAAAAGCTCAAACCTTGCCATCCATAAGCTATTTATAAAAAATGCCCCACTGCCTAGGTTGGCAGTGGGGCATTTTTCATGACTCAATCAAAGGTGCTCAACGCCTTCAATTTCATACTCGACGTCGCCACCGGGCGTCTTGACCACAACAACGTCACCCTCTTCCTTGCCAATCAGGGCGCGAGCGATTGGTGAGGTCACCGAGATCCGCCCGGATTTGATATCCGCTTCATCTTCACCCACGATGCGGTAGGTCACCTGCTCGTCGGTATCCAGGTTGAGCAACTCAACCGTGACGCCAAAAATCACCTTGCCGGTTTGCGGCAACTTGGTCACATCAATGACCTGTGCGCTGGAGAGCTTGCTCTCGATTTCCTGAATACGCCCTTCAATAAACCCTTGCTGCTCACGTGCCGCATGATATTCGGCGTTTTCCTTAAGGTCGCCGTGCTCACGCGCCTCCGCGATAGCGGCAATCACTTTCGGGCGCGCTTCGCCTTTCAGGTGATTGAGTTCTTCACGAAGGCTTTGTTCTCCCGCAACCGTCATCGGGACCTTGTTCATTGACCTGCTCCTGCGTGCAATTCCTGAAGGCGCCGCACCGTAATCTCCCGACCGTATTCAAGCGCCATACACACAGCATTAGCGCCCGCCAGGGTGGTGGCATAGGGCACCTTGCGCGACAGCGCAGTACGACGAATGATCGAAGAGTCGTTAATCGCCTGACGACCCTCGGTAGTATTAACGATGTAGGCGATTTCGTCGTTCTTGAGCAGATCGACGATATGCGGCCGGCCTTCATAGACCTTGTTGACATGCGTAACAGAAAGTCCGACAGCTTCAAGAGCGGCTGCCGTTCCCCGCGTTGCACATAGTGTGAAACCCAATGTTAGCAGAGAACGAGCCACTTCGATAATCCCCTGCTTGTCGGGTTCCCGCACGGAAAGGAACGCCTTACGTTCGCCCTCCAGGGCAGGAATGGCTTCACCGGCGCCCAGTTGCGCCTTAAAAAAGGCTTCGGCAAAGGTATCCCCAGAGCCCATCACCTCACCGGTTGACTTCATTTCAGGGGATAGAATCGGGTCAACGCCCTGGAACTTGTTGAACGGGAAGACCGCTTCCTTGACGCTATAGAAATGCGGGATGATTTCTTTCTCAAAACCCTGCTCTGCCAATGTTGTACCGGCCATGCAGCGGGCAGCAATCTGCGCCAGCGAGGTGCCGATGCATTTGGAAACAAAGGGCACGGTACGCGAGGCACGGGGATTGACCTCAATGACATAGATCTCGCTATCCTGCCAGGCCAACTGAACATTCATCAGCCCCTTGACGCCCAGCTCCACGGCCATGCGTTTGACCTGGTCACGCATTTCATCCTGCACATCGGCAGGCAGCGAGTAAGGCGGCAGCGAACAGGCGGAATCACCGGAATGGACGCCCGCCTGCTCAACGTGCTGCATGATACCGCCGATGACGACCTGCTTGCCGTCAGACACCGCATCAATATCCACTTCAACAGCCGCGCTCAGGAAATGGTCGAGCAGGACAGGCGAGTCGTTGGACACCTTGACCGCATTGGTCATGTAGTTCTCAAGCTCGGAGGCGTCATAGACGATCTCCATGGCGCGACCGCCCAGCACATAGCTGGGGCGCACCACCAGCGGGTAGCCGATTTTCTCGGCCTTGGCAAAAGCATCATCAAAGCTGCGCGCCGTAGCGTTGGGTGGCTGCTTGAGGCCGAGCTTGTCGATCATCACCTGGAAGCGTTCACGGTCTTCAGCGCGGTCGATGGCATCCGGTGTGGTGCCAATAATCGGCACGCCTGCCGCTTCCAGCTCGCGGGCCAGCTTCAGCGGCGTCTGGCCGCCAAACTGAACAATCACGCCGACCGGCTTCTCTTTGTCGGCAATTTCCAGCACGTCTTCCAGCGTGACCGGCTCGAAGTAAAGACGATCAGAGGTGTCATAGTCGGTCGACACGGTTTCCGGGTTGCAGTTGACCATAATGGTTTCATAGCCGTCATCGCGCATGGCAAAGGCAGCATGCACACAGCAGTAGTCGAACTCGATACCCTGGCCGATACGGTTGGGGCCACCGCCCAACACCATGATCTTCTGACGGTCTGACACTTCCGCTTCGCACTCCTCTTCATAAGTGGAGTACATATAGGCGGTATCCGAGGCGAACTCAGCTGCACAGGTGTCAACACGCTTGTAAACCGGACGAATGCCCGCCGCCTGGCGGTTTTTACGGAACTCTTTTTCCGATACCCCAAGCAGCCTGGCCAGCCGCGCATCACCAAACCCCTTGCGCTTGAGCTGATACAGTTCACGGGCGGAAAAGTCAGACAGGGAACGCTTG
This sequence comes from Pseudomonadota bacterium, assembly GCA_051748005.1. Taxonomy (GTDB): domain Bacteria; phylum Pseudomonadota; class Gammaproteobacteria; order Pseudomonadales; family Halomonadaceae; genus Vreelandella. The sequence continues at coordinate 20,853 of JBNJGW010000010.1, forward strand.
GCAACAGCGCCTTCCGTCAGCACCAGATCTTCCATCTGCACCAGGAACCAGGGGTCGATATTGGTTAGCGCAAACACCTCATCAACACTCATGCCCGCACGCATGGCATCTGCCACGTAAAAAATACGCTCGGCACCAGCGGCTTGCAGCTCCCCTTGGATGACCGCCATGTTGTCTGGCGTAAAATCAGTGATGATCGGATCCAGACCATCATTGCCGGTTTCCAGTCCGCGCAGGGCTTTCTGCAGTGATTCCTGGAAGGTGCGACCGATGGCCATCACCTCACCCACTGACTTCATCTGGGTGGTCAGGCGGTCGTTGGCCTGGGGGAATTTTTCGAAGGTAAAACGCGGAATCTTGGTAACGACATAATCAATCGACGGTTCAAACGATGCCGGCGTGCGGCCACCGGTAATATCATTCTGCAACTCATCCAGAGTGTAGCCAACCGCCAGTTTGGCGGCGATCTTGGCTATCGGGAAGCCGGTGGCCTTGGAAGCCAGCGCTGACGAACGCGAGACACGCGGGTTCATTTCAATCACTACCAGGCGACCGGTTTTCGGATCCATACCGAACTGGACGTTGGAACCACCGGTTTCCACTCCAATCTCACGCAGCACGGCCAGGCTGGCATCACGCATGATCTGGTATTCTTTATCCGTCAGCGTCTGTGCAGGAGCAACGGTAATCGAATCACCGGTGTGAACACCCATGGGGTCAAAGTTTTCAATCGCACAGACGATGATGCAGTTATCGTTCCTGTCCCGCACCACTTCCATTTCGTACTCTTTCCACCCCAGCAGCGATTCATCAATCAACAGCTCGTGGTTGTTGGAAAGTTCGAAACCGCGGGTACAGATTTCCTCGAACTCTTCCTTGTTGTACGCCACACCACCGCCAGAGCCGCCCATGGTGTAGGAAGGACGAATAATGGTCGGAAAACCCAGCTCTGCCTGAATCTCCCAGGCCTCACTCATGGTATGCGCGACTTTTGCCTTCGGGCATTCCAGGCCGATACGTTTCATCGCCTGATCAAACAGATCGCGGTCTTCTGCCATGTTGATGGCATCCGCATTGGCGCCAATCATCTCAACGCCATATTTTTCCAGCACACCGTGTTTTTCCAGGTCAAGCGCGCAGTTCAGCGCCGTCTGCCCGCCCATGGTCGGCAGAATAGCGTCCGGCTTTTCGGCTTCGATAATTTTCTCGACCGCCTGCCAGGTAATCGGCTCAATATAAGTCGCATCGGCCATGGCCGGGTCGGTCATGATGGTCGCCGGGTTGGAGTTCACCAGCACGACGCGGTAGCCCTCTTCGCGCAGCGCTTTACACGCCTGGGCACCGGAGTAGTCAAATTCACAGGCCTGGCCGATGACAATCGGGCCAGCGCCAATAATCAAGATGGTGTTAATGTCGGTACGCTTAGGCATATCGGTTCCCGCAAAAATGATGACGATGAATCAGATGCTTCCTGACCCTGAGTAAGTGTGCTGGCCGGTTAGCGACGCGCTTGCATCATGGCAACAAAGCGGTCAAACAGCGGTGCCACATCGCGCGGACCGGGGCTGGCCTCAGGGTGCCCCTGAAAGCTGAAGGCCGGCCGGTCAGTACGCTCAATGCCCTGCAGAGTGCCATCGAACAGCGAACGATGGGTGGCACGCAGGTTGGCAGGCAGGCTGGCTTCATCGGCGGCAAACCCATGGTTCTGGCTGGTAATCATCACTTTCCCACTATCCAGATCCTGAACCGGGTGGTTGGCACCATGATGGCCGTGGCTCATCTTGATAGTTTTGGCGCCAGACGCCAATGCCAGCAGCTGGTGGCCCAGGCAGATACCAAAGACCGGTATCTCGGTTTCCAGCACTTCCTGGATGGCCTTGATGGCGTAATCACAGGGCTCAGGGTCACCCGGGCCATTGGCCAGGAAGATACCGTCCGGCTCCATGGCCAGTACCTCAGCAGCCGGCGTCTGCGCGGGCACTATGGTCAAGCGGCAGCCACGGGAAGCCAGCATGCGCAGGATGTTGCGCTTAACGCCGTAGTCGTAGGCGACCACATGGAAGGGGCGTTCGCTTTGCGTGGTGTCAGCGTAACCCTCACTCAGGGTCCACTCACCTTCGCTCCATTCATAGGGCGACTGGCAGGACACCACCTTGGCCAGATCCATCCCCTTTAGCCCAGGAAACGCCTTGGCAGCGGCCAGCGCCCGTTCTACCGCATCGTCGCCCTCTGCGTCTGCGCCTGCCAGAATCGCGCCGTTCTGAGCGCCTTTATCGCGCAGAATGCGGGTTAAACGGCGAGTATCAATATCGGCAATGCCCAATACGTTCTGGCTGACCAGATAATCAGACAGGGTCTGCTCAGAACGGAAGCTGCTGGCCAACAGTGGCAAGTCACGAATCACCAGCCCTGCCGCCGCAATGGCGTCAGACTCAACGTCTTCAGCGTTAATGCCGGTGTTGCCAATATGCGGGTAGGTCAGGGTAACGATCTGGCGGGTGTAGGAGGGGTCGGTAAGGATTTCCTGGTAGCCGGTCATGGCCGTATTGAACACCACCTCACCGCTGGTTTGTCCTTCGGCTCCTATCGCCGTGCCTTGGAATATGCTTCCATCTTCCAGGGCCAATATTGCGGGTTTGCTCAATGCGGGGTTATTCAAGACAAGTCCTCCCATGCTGGTAGGCGCCGCAAGGCGCAGGCTCGGCAATCTGATGATAATGGTGGCTGGGCAACCATCGGGTCGTAAAAAAGCGGGACGAAGCCGATTAAAAAACCGGTCTCATCCCGCTTGTTGTTGTTCGCTATGGTGCTTCATGCTGCTGGCATCGCTGAATGTGGCCAGCGCAACAAGCGCTGTATTCTAGGGTACTTGGGTAGCCACCCGGGCAAAATTTTGTGAATACTACAGGATTTATCGACCTTCGACTAGCCCTTATCGCCGCCGAAACCTTGAAGGCGCTCAGGCATCAACACCCAGCCCTAATACATCCTGCATATCATAACGGCCGTTAGGCTGGGCAGCGACCCAGCGGGCAGCGCGCACGGCACCTTTGGCAAAGGTCATCCGGCTAGAGGCTTTGTGGGTAATTTCAATCCGCTCGCCTTCAGTAGCAAACATCACGGTGTGTTCACCGACGATATCGCCCGCGCGAATGGTTGCAAAACCAATCTCCTTATCGCTACGTGGCCCGCACTGCCCGACCCGTTCAAACACACCATCCTCGTTCAGGGTTCGGCCAAGGCTGGCTGCCACTACTTCTCCCATCTTTAGCGCCGTGCCAGAAGGGGCATCCACCTTATGGCGGTGATGGGCCTCAATGACTTCAATATCATAGCCCTCATCGCCCAGCGCCTTGGCGGCGGTTTCCAGAAGCTTCAGCGTCAGGTTGACCCCCACGCTCATGTTGGGCGCAAACACCATGGGCACACGCTCACGGTAGCTATCCAGCTGGGCAATCTGTTCATCACTCATGCCGGTGGTACCAATCACCATCCGCTTACCATGCTCGGCACAGTACGCCAGGTTTGCCAGGGTAACCTCAGGCGCGGTGAAGTCGATCAGTACCTCAACGTCATCCGCCAATGCCGCCAGAGAATCCACAGCGGCAACCCCTTTCTTACCCACGCCAGCCAACTCGCCGATATCAGCCCCGGCCAGCGAGCTTCCCGGCTCCACCACGCCGCCTGCCAAGGTCGCCTCTGGATCCAGCTCCACGGCATTTACGAGTGTGCGGCCCATACGGCCAGCCACGCCAACAATGGCAATTCGGGTCATGGAAACTCCTGTTATGTCCTTAAGGATGAAATAGGGAGCAGTATAACAGAAAGCAAAACCCCCGATGACGCGAGTCACCGGGGGTTTATAACATCCGCCTGAAACCTTAGGGCTTCATATCTTCAAAGAACTTCTTGACGCTGTCGAAGAAGCCGGTTTTCTTGGGTGAGTGGCTGTGGCTGTTGCTGCCGTCAAAGCTTTCCTGCAACTGACGGAGCAGGTCTTTCTGCTCGTCGTTGAGGTTGACCGGGGTTTCCAGTACCACCTTGCACAGCAGGTCGCCGGGGGCACCACCGCGGACTGGCTTGACGCCCTTGCCACGCAGCCGGAAGAGCCTGCCGGTCTGGGTTTCCGGTGGAATCTTCAGCTTGACGCGGCCATCCAGGGTGGGCACCTCGAGCTCGCCACCCAGGGCTGCATCCACAAAGTTGATGGGTACATCACATTGCAAGTGTTTGCCATCACGCTGGAAGATGTGGTGCGGTTTGATGGATGCCTGGACATACAGATCACCCGGCGGGCCGCCGTTAATACCGGCTTCACCTTCACCATTCAGACGTATGCGGTCACCGGTATCCACACCTGCCGGAATCTTCACTGACAGGGTACGGGTCTCACGCACACGACCTTCACCGTTACATTTATGGCAAGGCACTTTAATGTGCTGGCCACTGCCGTGACACGTCGGGCATGTCTGCTGAACCGCGAAAAAGCCCTGCTGCATACGCACCTGGCCATGGCCATGGCAAGTGGGGCAGGTTTCCTTGCTGGAGCCGGGCTCGGCACCGCCACCGTCGCAGCGGTCGCAGTTGATATGGCGTGGCACCCGGATATCGACCGTGGTACCGGCCACAGCGCTTTCCAGGTCAAGCTCCAGGTTGTAGCGCAAATCGGAGCCGCGCGCTGGAGCATTGGGGCCGCGCCGGCGGCCACCGCCACCTCCGCCGAAAATATCGCCAAACACATCGCCGAAGATGTCGCTGAAATCACCAGCACCACCGCCGCCAAAGCCACCGCCGCCAAAGCCACCGCCCTGGCCATCCACGCCGGCGTGACCAAACTGGTCATAGGCCGCGCGCTTCTCGCTATCGGTAAGCACTTCGTAGGCTTCTGAGACTTCACGGAATTTCTCAGCCGATGTGTTATCGTCAGGGTTTCGATCGGGGTGATATTTCTGGGCCAGGCGGCGGTAGGCCTTTTTGATCTCTTTCTGATCGGCCCCTTTATCGACCCCCAGGACTTCGTAATAATCGCGCTTGGACATGGGTCCTACGCCTCCTGGTTAGCTATACATTCTGATTAGCTACGCATTCATTCAAACGTCATGACCGGAAACAGCAACGCGGGAGTTGCCTCCCGCGTCACCACTTTCCTGGACAGAAAGAGGGTGTTTACTGCTTTTTCTTATCGTCGTTGACTTCTTCGTATTCAGCGTCAACGACGTCTTCTTCCGGCTTGGCGTTTTCGGCGCCATCACCCTCTGCCTGCTGCGCGGCTTCAGCCTGCTCGGCGTACATCTTCTGCGCCAGCTGACCGGAGGCTTCCGTCAGTGTATCCAGTTTCTTCTGGATATCGTCCTGATCGTCACCCTTAATGGCTTCTTCAAGCTCAGTAATGGCGGTCTCGATGGCCTGCTTCTCGTCATCAGTCGCCTTGTCGCCCGCTTCTGTCAGCGTCTTGCGTGTGGCATGAATCATGCCATCTGCCTGATTGCGCAGCTGCACCAGCTCTTCGAACTTTTTATCTTCGTCCGCATGAGCTTCCGCATCACGTACCATCTGTTCGATTTCATCATCGGTCAGACCGCTGGAGGCCTTGATGACAATCGACTGCTCTTTACCAGTGGCCTTATCTTTCGCCGAAACGTTCAGGATACCGTTGGCATCCAGGTCGAAGGCGACTTCAATCTGCGGAACACCGCGCGGTGCCGGCGGAATATCAGCCAGGTCAAAACGGCCCAGCGATTTATTCTGCGACACTTGCTTGCGCTCACCTTGTACCGCGTGAATGGTGACCGCTGTCTGGTTATCATCCGCCGTGGAGAAGGTTTGAGTCTTCTTGGTCGGGATGGTGGTATTTTTCTCGATCAGCGGTGTCATCACGCCGCCCATGGTTTCGATACCCAGAGTCAACGGGGTAACGTCGAGCAGCAGTACGTCTTTAACGTCACCGCCCAGAACACCACCTTGAATCGCCGCACCGACGGCCACGGCTTCATCCGGGTTGACGTCCTTGCGAGCGTCCTTACCGAAGAAGTCAGCCACTTTCTGCTGAACCTGCGGCATACGCGTCTGGCCACCGACCAGAATCACTTCATCCACATCACCCGCAGACAGGCCAGCATCTTTCAGGGCCACCTTGCAGGGCTCCAGCGACCGCTGAACCAGATCTTCTACCAGCGATTCCAGCTTGGCGCGGGTCACCTTGACGTTCAGGTGCTTGGGTCCGGTGTTGTCTGCAGTAATGTACGGCAGATTGACATCGGTCTGCTGAGCACTTGAAAGCTCGATCTTGGCTTTCTCGGCGGCTTCTTTCAGGCGCTGCATGGCCAGGTTGTCGCCAGAGAGATCCATACCGCTATCGGCCTTGAACTGGTCAACCAGATAGTTGATCAGCGCCAGATCAAAATCTTCACCGCCCAAGAAGGTGTCACCGTTGGTCGCCAACACTTCAAATTGGGTTTCGCCATCAACGTCAGCGACTTCGATAATTGAGATATCGAAGGTACCGCCGCCCAAGTCATAGACCGCGATGGTCTTGTCACCACGTGACTTGTCCATGCCATAGGCCAGGGCAGCAGCCGTCGGCTCGTTGATAATGCGCTTGACTTCAAGACCGGCAATGCGACCGGCATCCTTGGTGGCCTGACGCTGGCTGTCGTTGAAGTAGGCCGGCACGGTAATAACCGCTTCAGTCACTTCTTCACCGAGATAGTCTTCGGCGGTTTTCTTCATTTTCTTGAGCACTTCCGCGCTGACCTGCGGGGGTGCCATCTTTTTGCCTTTTACGTCAACCCAGGCATCACCGTTATCGGCTTCTGTGATCTTGTAAGGCACCATCTTGATGTCTTTCTGAACGACGTCGTCCTTGAAACGACGGCCGATCAAACGCTTGATAGCGTACAGCGTATTTTCCGGGTTGGTCACCGCCTGGCGCTTGGCGGCCTGACCGACCAGTGTTTCGCCGTCGTCAGTGTAGGCGATGATGGACGGCGTAGTACGGCCGCCTTCTGCGTTTTCGATGACCTTGGCGCTATCGCCGTCGAGCACTGCCACACAAGAGTTGGTGGTGCCCAGGTCAATACCAATAATGCGTCCCATAGTAGAAACCTCGAATTCGTATTTGGAAACGGATGACAAAAATGTCGTCTGAGTAATAGCGGCGACTAAATATTAGCCATACCGCGTGGTTGCTCTTCTATTTGGGGGCCACTGACAGCATTTCAAGGGCCCTTTCGCTTGGTTATCCCGCTTTTTGGCTTACCACCACCATTGCCGGGCGCACCAGACGACCATTAAGGAGATACCCTTTCTGCATCACGTCCATTACGGTATTCGGCTCCAGATCAGGGTTAGGCACCATGGTCATGGCTTCATGCACCTGCGGGTCAAAGGGCTCGCCGTGGGGCTCGATCACTTCAACGCCGAACTTGTTCAGTACATCCATTTGCATTTTCAGCGTCATGGAAACACCTTCACGGTGAACCTCTGAGGCTTCCTCCTGCATGGTTTCCAGCGCTTTCTCAAGACTATCCACCACGGGAAGCAGCTCCTTGATGAATTTTTCCAGCGCAAACTTGCGTGCTTTCTCGGCTTCCTGCTCGGCGCGCCGACGTACGTTCTGTGCTTCTGCAGCCGCGCGCAGCGCTTGGTCCTTGGCCTCGGCCAGGCTCTGTTCAAGTTCTTCGACCTGAGCGGCCAGCACCTGGGCTTCCGGGTTATCGTCGGCTGTATCGATAGTGTCCCCTTCATCGTCAATCAGGTTTTCAAGCTCACCCTCGGCCAGGCGCTCCTCAGCTTCCTGTTCCGGGGTCTCGGATTCCTGCTCGTGACGAGCCAGTTCATCATCAAGTGGGGTTTGTGGTTCTTTGGCCATGGGATACTCCTGCAAAGCTGGGTCTTAAAAACTGGATTTGAAAATTAAGTCTTAAAATATGGACTGACCAGATGGTTTGCAGGGTATATGGGGGCCATAGCGCTCATCTCAAGAGTAAAACGTGAAGAGATGGCATTGAAGTGCATCATCAGCTACTGTATATAACAACAATAATTGGATGTGTATCCAGTCATCCGTCATCCTTGATCTGCCCAAGCGCCGGGAGGAAAGCATGCTGACCCAGCTAGCGATACAGGACTTCGCCATCGTCGACCACCTTGAACTGGAACTTTGCGGTGGAATGACCGCCATTACCGGGGAAACCGGTGCGGGTAAATCAATTCTGCTGGGTGCTCTGGGGCTGTGCCTTGGTGAACGGGCAGACGCAGGTAGTGTTCGCCATGGCCGCGAGCGCGCTGACCTTTCCGCGCGCTTTGATATTCACCACTTGCCTGCCGCCCAGACCTGGCTCGCCGAACGCGAGCTGAACGTCGATGAATGCTTGCTGCGTCGCGTGATTACTGCCAACGGGCGCTCCAAGGCATGGATTAACGGCCAACCCGCCACTATCGCCGATCTTAAATCGCTGGGTGAGCACCTGATCCAGATTCACGGCCAACATGCCCATCAAGCGCTACTGCGGGAAGAGACCCATTTGGCACTGCTGGATGATTACGCAGGCCTCAACGCTGATGTCAGCGACCTGACCGAGACTTTCCGTGCCTGGCAGCGCACCCGGCGGCGGCTGAAGGAATTGAGTGAAGCAGGCAGTGAGATAGAAGCCAAGCGCCAGCTGCTGCGCTATCAGGTAGAAGAACTTGACCAGCTAGGCCTGGAAGAAGACGAACTTCCCCAATTGGAAGAAGAACAGCTACAGCTGGCCCATGCCGATGAAATCCTGCGCGAGACCGAATTTGCCACCGAGTGCTGCGCCAGTGACGAAGGCGGTGCTCTTAACCTGTTACATCAGGCTCACCAGCGTTTAAGTGCACTGCCGGGTAGCGATAAGGGCGCGCTGGCCAATACGCTCAGCCTGCTTGGCGAAGCACAGATCCAGATCGAAGAGGCCACCAGCGAGCTTTCACGCCTGGCCGGCCACACCGAGCTTGACCCTGCTCGTCTTTCCTATGTGGAGGATCGCCTGGGTGATATTCACCGCCTGGCGCGTAAGCACCACATCACCCCGGAAGAGCTGTATGCGTTTCACCAGCAGCTGGTAGCGTCCCTCAACCAGCTGGATACCAGTGACAATGACCTGGATGCCCTGGGTGAAAAAGCCAATGAGCTGCGCGAGCGCTATCGCCAGCAGGCCAGAGCGCTTAGCGAGGCGCGCCAGAAAGCCGCACTGAAGCTGGGCAAGGAAGTTCAACAGCAGCTCGCTTTTCTGGCCATGGGCAAGGCCCACTTTGAAGTGGCGCTGCAGGCGCGGGAAACGCCTGCGCCCGAAGGGCTGGATCGGGTGCAGTTTCTGATCAGCGCCAACCCTGGTCAACCGGCACGCCCCTTAGCCAAGGTGGCCTCAGGGGGTGAGCTTTCCCGGGTCAGCCTGGCGATTCAGGTGGTGGCAGCCAGTCACTCGACCATTCCCAGCCTGATATTTGATGAGGTCGATGTAGGCGTTTCCGGCGCGACCGCAGAAATCGTCGGCCAGCTACTGCGCAAACTGGGCAAGAACGGTCAGGTGATGACCGTGACCCACCTGCCTCAGGTAGCCGCCCAGGCACACCAGCATCTGCATATTGAAAAGCGTGCCAAACGCAATACCACCCTGACCAATATGGCCCTGCTGGACGAAAGCGGCCGCATCAGCGAGCTGGCCCGCATGCTTGGAGGCGTTAACCTGTCTGAGCAGACCCTGGCCCATGCCCGGGAGATGCTCAACGCCAGCCAGAATCCGCCCCACTGAAGCGTTTTCCCCTATCGACACTCAAGAGATAAAAAAGCCCGCACCGTTCAAAACGGGCGGGCGTTTTTAGTACTTGGGGCTTGGCTTAGCCAGCCTCACATATCCATAACGAGTGCCTAGAGCGACAGCACCTTGTCGCCACGGGCAATCCCGGAAACACCGGTACGCGCCACTTCCAGAATGCCGATCGGCGCCATGGCCTGCAGAAATGCATCCAGCTTGACGGCATCACCGGTAATCTGAACGGTGTAGAGGTTAGGGGTGACATCCACCACTTGGGCGCGGAAGATATCTGCCGTGCGCTTGACCTCATCGCGAGCGGCCCCGATGGCCTTGACCTTGACCAGCATCAGCTCACGCTCGATGTGGTTCCCTTCAGTCAGGTCCACCAGCTTCACTACGTCAATCAGCTTGTTAAGATGCTTGGTGATCTGCTCGATCACCCTGTCATCACCAATTGTGGTTACCGTCAGGCGCGAAAGCGAGGGATCTTCCGTCGGGGCAACATTAAGCGTTTCAATGTTGAAGTTACGCTGAGAAAACAGACCGACCACACGCGACAGAGCACCCGGTTCGTTTTCCATCAGAATCGAGATGATATGACGCATTAGGTACGCTCCGTTTTAGACAGCAACATGTCACGCATGGAACCCAGCGGAACCTGCATCGGATAGACGTGCTCATGGGGGTCGACCTTGACGTCCAGGAACACCAGTTCGTGCTTGTCGGCAAAGGTACGTTCCAGCGCTGCATCCAGCTCATCAAGGGTATTGACGGTAATGGCGGTAAAGCCATAGGCCTCGATCAGCAGGTGAAAGTCAGGTAGCGACTCCATATAAGAGTTGGCATGACGGGACTTGTAGTTCAGATCCTGCCACTGACGCACCATCCCCAGAGAGGCATTGTTGAGGTTAACAATCTTCACCCCGATGCCGTACTGCTTACAGGTCGACAGCTCCTGCATCATCATCTGGAAACTGCCTTCCCCGGTCACACATACGACGTCATCGTCCGGGTAGTTCTGCTTGATGCCCATGGCCGCCGGGAAACCAAAGCCCATGGTACCCAGGCCACCCGAGGTAATCAGGCGATTAGGCTTCTCGAACTTGTAGTACTGGGCAGCAAACATCTGGTGCTGGCCGACGTCCGTGGTCACAAAGGCTTCACCACGGGTCACCCGGCACAGCGCTTCAACCACTTCCTGCGGCTTGAGCACTTCGCCGGGCTTGGAGGGCTCATAAAGCTTGCCTTCACGCTCTGCGCGCCAGCCGTTGATCTGCTGCCACCAGGCACTGACCGCTTCCGGATTGGCAATTTCCTTGCCTTGCACCAGGCTGATCATCTCATTGATAACGCTTGAGGCCGGGCCAACGATAGGCACATCGGCACGTACCGTCTTGGACACCGAACTGGGGTCCACATCCACATGGATGATCTTAGCCGTGGGGCAGAACTTGGATGTATTGTTGGTCACACGGTCATCAAAGCGTGCGCCAATGGCAATGATCAGATCGGCGTGGTGCATGGCCATATTGGATTCATAGGAGCCATGCATTCCCAGCCAGCCCAGGCACTGATCGTCGCCCTGCGGGAAGGCACCAATGCCCATCAGGGTGGTGGTAATCGGGTAGCCCAGCTGCTTGACCAGACTGGTCAAGCCTTCGCTGGCCTTGCCCGTGACCACGCCGCCGCCCGTATAGAAGACCGGACGCTTGGCCTTTAGGATCATGTCAACGGCTTTCTTGATCTGGCCGGTATGGCCGCGGGTTACCGGGTTGTAAGAGCGCATCTTGACCTTCTTCGGGTAGACGTACTCGTAGCGTTCGGTAGGGGCGGTCATATCCTTGGGGATATCGACAACAACCGGCCCCGGGCGACCCGTAGCAGCCAGGTGGAAGGCCTTTTTCAACACTTCGGGAATTTCCGAAGGGTGGCGGATCGAGAAACTATGCTTCACGATCGGGCGTGTGACGCCGATGATGTCGGTTTCCTGGAAAGCGTCATCACCAATCAGGTGGCTCATGACCTGACCACACAGCACTACCATGGGAATCGAATCCATATAGGCGGTGGCAATACCGGTCACGGCATTGGTGGCACCAGGGCCTGAGGTCACCAGCACTACGCCGGGTTTTCCTGCTGCACGCGCATAACCATCTGCGGCATGGGTTGCCGCCTGCTCATGGCGTACCAGGATATGTTTGACTTTATCCTGACGGAACAGCGCATCATAGATATGCAGCGCCGCTCCTCCGGGATAACCATAGATATATTCAACGCCCTCATCCTGCAAGGAACGGGCGATCATGTCTGCGCCGGAAAGCAATTCCACTGTGTATCTCCCCTGGAGGTCTCGAGTGCTATCAACAGGCCCATGCCTGCCGTGTCGAGTGCGGCGGTATGCCGCTGCCGGTTACGCCGGCACCTGATGCCAAACCCTGGCAATAAGACCCGGTTAGGGTCTGCACTCTCATCGCAGCAGGTCGCTGCGTCGGGGCATTGGCCAGGTTGAGCGGTTAGCTCAAACCCGGAAGTCCTTCGGCGGGTAAAGGCTAAAGCCTACCCTTCACGCGGGGATTGGGGGTTACCCGTTGATGCCGCGTCCGCAAATCAGGAACCCACAAGATTCTATCAGCGCATCCCGGCTGTCAACCTATTAACCCTACTCTTTACTGGCTCTGCGACAAAAGAACCCTTTGCATGGCTTTCTGACAGTTCTACCACCCAGCAAAAACCCCGCCGGGCAATTAAGTGCCAGACGGGGTTAACGGTATTTGCCTACAGGATAAGGCTCCCGAAGAAGCACTCTTTATTTACTCGGCGTTAAACACAAGACGCCCTTCTTCGGCGGTTACGCGAATCACGCTGCCTGGTGCAAACTTGCCAGCCAGCAACGACTGCGCCAGCGGGTTTTCAATCCGGCTCTGGATCGCCCGCTTGAGCGGCCGCGCCCCGAACACCGGATCAAAGCCCACCACGGCAAGCTGCGCCAGCGCTTCATCGCTGAGTTCCAGACGCAGATCGTGCTCGGCCAGACGTGCCTGCAGGCGCTCAAGCTGGATGCCGGCAATCGCCTGGATCTGCGCCTGACCCAGAGCATGAAAGACCACGACTTCATCAATGCGGTTAATCAGCTCAGGGCGGAAATGGTTGCCTACCACCTCCATGACAGCGTTTTTCATCGCTTCGTAGTCACTGTCCTTGTCAGCCGTCACATCACCGCCCATGCGCTGAATGATATCCGAGCCCATATTGGACGTCATGACGATAACGGTATTGCGGAAATCCACCGTCCGCCCCTGGCCATCGGTCAGGCGACCATCTTCCAGCACCTGCAACAGGATGTTGAACACATCCGGGTGAGCTTTCTCAACCTCATCGAGCAGCAATACCGAATAAGGCTTGCGGCGCACGGCTTCGGTCAGGTAGCCGCCTTCCTCATAGCCCACATAGCCTGGCGGTGCACCGATCAGGCGAGCCACGGAGTGCTTTTCCATAAACTCGGACATATCGATACGTACCATGGCCTCTTCGGTATCAAACAGGAAGTTGGCCAAGGATTTGCAAAGCTCTGTCTTACCCACCCCGGTTGGGCCGAGGAACAGGAATGAACCGTTGGGCCGGTTCGGGTCAGACAGCCCCGCCCGGGAACGGCGCACCGCGTTGGCTACGGCCTCTACGGCTTCATCCTGGCCGATAACGCGCTCATGCAATGCTTCTTCCATGCGCAGCAGTTTATCGCGCTCACCTTCCAGCATCTTGTTGACCGGAATGCCTGTCCAGCGCGAAACCACTTCGGCAATCTCTTCCTCGGTGACGTTGGAGCGCAGCAGCTGATGACTGGCAGTATCCGCCGCTTCACCTTCATTGCTTTCGGCAATCTTCTTCTCCAGTTCCGGAATCTTGCCGTACTGGATTTCCGACATCCGGCCCAGATCGCCCTGACGGCGAGCCTGCTCAAGGTCAATACGCGCCTGTTCCAGCTCGGCCTTGAACTGGGCCGCGCCTTGGATACTGGCTTTTTCCGCCTTCCAGATTTCATCCAGATTGGCGTATTCACGCTCCAGCTCGTGGATGTGCTGATCCAGCGCTTCAAGGCGCTTTTTCGAGGCATCGTCGGTTTCTTTCTTGAGCGCCTCACGTTCCATCTTGAGCTGAATCAGACGACGATCCAGACGGTCCATTTCTTCCGGCTTGGAGTCCAGCTCCATACGAATCCGCGAGGCCGCTTCATCGATCAGGTCAATGGCCTTGTCCGGCAGCTGGCGGTCGGTGATGTAGCGAGTCGAGAGTTTCGCCGCCGCAATAATCGCCGAATCGGTGATATCCACCCCGTGGTGCACTTCGTAACGCTCTTTCAGGCCACGCAGAATCGCCACGGTATCTTCTTCACTGGGTTCATCCACCAGCACTTTCTGGAAGCGGCGCTCAAGGGCCGCGTCTTTTTCAATGTATTTGCGGTACTCATCCAGCGTCGTCGCACCCACACAGTGCAATTCGCCCCGCGCAAGAGCCGGTTTGAGCATGTTACCCGCATCCATGGCACCTTCGGCCTTACCGGCACCCACCATGGTATGCAGCTCATCAATAAACAGGATAACCCGCCCTTCTTCCTGGGAAAGCTCCTTGAGTACCGCTTTCAGGCGCTCTTCAAACTCACCGCGGAACTTGGCACCGGCCAGCAGTGAGCCCATATCCAGTGAGAGCACACGCTTGTCCTTGAGACCTTCCGGCACCTCGCCGTTGACAATCCGCTGAGCGAGCCCTTCGACAATCGCGGTCTTACCCACACCCGGCTCACCAATCAGCACAGGGTTATTCTTGGTGCGCCGCTGCAACACCTGCACGGTGCGCCGGATTTCATCATCGCGACCAATCACAGGGTCAAGCTTGCCGTCAAGCGCATGCTGGGTCAGATCCAGCGTGTACTTGTTCAGGGCTTCGCGCTGGTCTTCAGCGTTAGGGTCGTCAACCGAATCACCGCCACGTAGCTGGTCGATGGAGGTTGTCAGGTTCTTGCGCGTCAGCCCGGCATCTTTCAGCAGTTTGGCCAGTGCCTGGTTCATCTCCAAGGCAGCCAGCAGCACCAGTTCAGAAGCAATAAACTGATCGCCCCGCTGCTGGGCTTCACGGTCGGTGAGGTTGAACAGCTTGAGCAGCTCACGCGACGGTTGAACCTCGCCATCAAACTGGCTGACCTTGGGCAGGTCATCAAGCTGGTGAGTAAGGCCATCGCGCAGGCGGGCAGCATCGCCACCGGCTTTCTGTACCAGCGCCTTCAGGCCGGTGTCACGATTGTCCAACATGGTGAACAACAGATGCACAGGCTCCAGCTGATTATGCCCACGCCCTACCGCCAATGACTGTGCATCAGCAATGGCATTTTGTAACTTTGCAGTAAATTTATCGAATCGCATTACATTCCTCCCGGGATGGCGATGCCTTAGGACGCATCGCTTAACCCTTTTATCTTGACTTGAGAGAGGAAATGGTGCTGGGCGGGAGTGTTTTCAAGTCGCCATGGCAATATTTGTTAACGCAGCCAGATCACACTGGCCATGCGGCCGGTTCGTCCTTCATCGCGACGGTGGGAGTAAAAGCGTGACTCACAGGCTGTGCAGAAGTGCCCGCCACTGAAGTTGCTTACCCCAAGCGCTTCCAGTCGCAACCGCGCCAGCTTGTAAAGATCCGCCATGCGGTGGCCCATGCGATAAGGGCTATGATCAAAGGCCTCTTCCGCTTCGGGCTGCACGGCCACAAAGGCATCGTAAACCTCAGGCCCCACTTCAAACTGAGCCGTGGAAATCGCTGGCCCCAGCCAGACAAGAAGCTCTTCAGCAGGCGTATTCATTGCCGCCACTGTGGCCTCCAGCACGCCACCGGCCAGGCCTCGCCACCCAGCATGAGCGATGGCGACCCGGGTGCCTGCACGGTCACAGAACATCACCGGCAGGCAGTCAGCGGTAAGCACCACACAGGCATACTCCTGAGTGGCCGCAAGGGCCGCATCCGCTTCTGGCGGTGGCGCCTGAAACGCCTGCTGAACCCATGCGCCATGGGTCTGGTTCAGCCATAGCAAGGGGCGCTGGTCGCCGACTTCCTTTTGTAGCAGACGACGGCAAAGCGCCACATGATCCGGGTTGTCTCCTACATGGTCAGCAGGATTGAACGCTGCAAAATCCCCCTGACTTGGCCCCGCCTCACGAGTAGTCACAAAGGCGCCCACGTTGGCGGGCGCCGGCCAGTCCGGAATGATCAGGGATGGGCGCAGGTCAATGGCATCGCTCATGCAGGCTCCTTAACGCATGGTGGCGTGATCTTCACGCAGATAGTCCAGTAACATCAGTAAATCATCCGGCAGCGCGGCGCGAAAGCTTATGGTGTCACCCGTGCGCGGATGAATAAAGCTCAGCTTGCGAGCATGCAGCGCCTGGCGGGGAAACTCACGCAGAATGTCTTTCAACGCGTCGGCGGCACCGGGGGGCAGCTTGGGGCGGCCGCCATAGAGCGGGTCACCGATCAAAGGGTAGCGGGCATGGGCCATATGTACACGAATCTGATGGGTACGCCCGGTTTCCAACTGGCAACGCACATGGGTATGGGCGCGAAAACGCTCTACCACTCGGTAATGGGTCACCGCCGGCTTGCCGGAGGCAGTTACCGCCTGGCGCTTGCGATCCTTTGGGTGCCGGCCAATAGGAGCATCTACAGTCGCGCCGGAAACCGGTGTGCCAATCACCACCGCATCATATTGGCGCGACACCGTACGCGCCTGCAACTGCTGAACAAGATTGGCCTGGGCTGGCAGGCTCTTGGCCACCATCATCAGGCCGGTAGTATCTTTATCCAGACGATGAACTATCCCGGCACGCGGCACCTGCCCAAGCGTCGGTTCATGATGCAGCAACGCATTCAACAAGGTGCCATCCGGATTGCCCGCTGCCGGATGGACAACCATGCCGGCAGGCTTGTTGAGCACTATGACGTCTTCATCTTCAAAGACGACCTCCAGCGGAATATCCTGCGCCTCAAAACGTCCCTCTTCCTCAAGCATGGCACTAAGGCTTAACACTTCTTCACCATGCAGGCGGGTTTTAGGCTTTACCTTATGGCCATCAACGGTTAATTCTCCCGCATTGATCCATGCTTTCAAGCGCTCACGTGAATAATCGCTGAACAGCTCAGCGGCCGCTTGGTCTAAACGGCAGCCAGCAAGCGAGGCTGGCACCTGCAAGGAGGCTTCAACAGTGCGGGACATAACAGTTCCTTTCTTGTCACCTGCTGCGCATTGCGCTTTACGCCTGCGTTTTCTGCCAAGGTGATTTATAGTGGGGCAACGAAAATCTATTCTACCATGGCCGCTAGCGCTTTTTAGCGTCAACGGCCTGTTTGTCACGAGGATAACCATGCGCGTTTTTTCTGCCGCTACCCGATTCGCAGCGCTCGCTCTTAGTCTTGCCCTACTGGCAGGCTGTGCCAGCAACGACACTGCAGAAGAAGAAGGTAAATACGATGCGCTCGCGGAACGTGAGCTGTACGAAAGCGCCCGGGACGCACTGGATCGCAACATATTGCCTACCGCGATTGAGCGCCTGGAAGCGCTGGATACCCGCTTCCCGTTTGGCGCCCACGCCGAACAGGCCCAGATCGAGCTGATCTATGCCTATTACGAAAATGGCAACTGGGAAGAAGCTCGCGCGGCCGCCAGCCGCTTTATCCGTCTGCACCCGGATCATCCTGAAGTGGATTATGCCTATTACGTACGCGGGCTGTCTGCCTGGCAGGCCGGACGTTTCAGCCTGGAACGCCTGCGCCTGATTGATATTTCCAAGCGCGATGTGGGCGCCACCCGGGATGCCTACAACGATTTCCGCGAACTGATCCAGCGCTTCCCGAATAGCGAATACGCCGCCGATGCCCAGCAGCGAATCGTCTATCTTCGCGAACTGCTTGCCCGCCACGAACTGCATGTAGCTGACTATTATCTGCGCCGTGGTGCCTATGTGGCCGCCGTTGAACGTGGCCGCTGGGTGGTTGAAAACTATCCGGCCTCCAATGCCTCTGAAGACGCCCTGGCCGCCATGATTGAAGGCTACATGGGCCTGGGTATGGACGACCGCGTCGAGGAAGTTCTGGAGGTACTGCGCAACAACAACCCGGACCACCCACAACTTGACGGCGATCGCTTCTCACCCAAGCATCTTTGATGTCGGAAATGACCGATTCGGTTCAGTAGAAAAAAGCGCCCTTTAGCAAGGGCGCTTTTTTGGTTGTCACTATCTGTATGGATTATTCACCCGGCTGCCAGCCGTTGACGATGGGGTAGCGACGGTCGCGCCCAAAGCCTCTGGGGGTCACCCTGACGCCAACCGGTGCCTGACGGCGCTTGTACTCGCAGCGGTCGACCAGTTTGACCACCTTGTAGACATCGTCTCGCTCGTAGCCAGCGGCGATAATCGCTTCGGCACTCATATCGCCTTCGATATAGCGCATCAGAATGGCATCCAGGGTGTCGTAATCCGGCAGGGAGTCGCTGTCCTGCTGATCTGGCGCCAACTCAGCGCTAGGTGGGCGTTCGATCACCCGCTCTGGCACGGCCAAAGATTCGCTGTTACGCCAGCGTGCCAGACGATAGACCCAGGTCTTATAGACATCCTTGAGCGCATTATACCCCCCCACCATGTCGCCGTAGAGGGTGGCGTAACCGACGGCCATTTCACTCTTGTTGCCGGTAGTCAGCACCATCAGACCTTTCTTGTTGGAAATCGCCATCAGCAGCACGCCCCGGCAGCGGGATTGCAGGTTTTCCTCGGTGGTATCCCGCTCAGTGCCCTCAAAGCTTTCGGCCAGAGTGCTCATAAAGGCTTCCACCATGGGCTCGATCGGCATGACCTCATAATTGACACCGAGTAACTCGGCCTGTTCGGCGGCATCCTGGCGAGAGATATCCGCCGTGTAGTGATAGGGCATCATGACCGCTTGAACCCGCTGTGGGCCAAGGGCATCTACGGCAATGGCCAGCGTCAGGGCGGAGTCGATGCCGCCTGATAATCCGATCACCACACCCTTGAAACCGCTTTTGTTTACGTAGTCACGAACTCCGGTCACCAGCGCACAGTAAAGGCTTTCTTCTGCTGTCGAGTCTTCTTCTATCTCGCCGGGTTGCGGCACCCATTGATCGGCGCTTTGCTGAAGAAACTGCACGGGCATAAGGCCAGCCTGCCAATAAGGCGCAAGCACCTTGAGCTGCCCACTGGCATCAACACAGCCAGAGCCGCCGTCAAACACCAGCTCATCCTGGCCACCAATGGTGTTAACGTAGACAATCGGACGTTGCGCTTCGGCTGCACGCTGCTCCAACAAGCGCAGCCGTTCGCCAGGTTTGTCCTGATGATAAGGTGAAGCGTTAAGGGTAATCAGCACCTCAGCGCCCGCCGCACAGGCCGCTTTCACCGGCGTGCCTTCCCATAAGTCCTCACAGATCAGGAGCCCAAGCCTGGCACCCTTGTGCTCGTAGACCAGGGCTTGCTGGCCGGGAGCAAAATAGCGCTGCTCATCAAAGACCTGATAGTTGGGCAGTGCCTGCTTGGCATATTCAGCTTCCCACTGACCGTTATACAGAATGCCTGCTAGATTGTAGCAACCCCCTTCACGTACGCCGGGGTAACCGATAATCACCAGAACATCGCGAGACACTTTCTCGGCCATCACTGCCCGTGCCTCGCGCAGACGCGTTTCCATTGAAGGTCGCAGCAGCAGGTCCTCCGGTGGATAGCCGGACAAAAACAGCTCGGGAAAGACTACGATATCCGCGCCATGTTCTATACGCGCCTCGCGCACGGCTTCAATTGCACGCGCCGCATTACCGGGAATATCGCCTACCAGGGGGTCAAGTTGGGCCATGACCAGCGTTAAGTCTTGCATGGGCGTTTAAATCTCTTGAGAATCGTTAAATCACAGGGGCGCTTGTTATGCCTATTGTCACGCAAGCACCACCTTGTGGCAAAGGTAGCGCCAACATTGAGGAGCCACATAGGATGAATCTCTTGATCATTCGCTTGATTATTTTTGCCGTGCTGTTTTTTGCCGGCATGAAACTTTACGGCATGTACCGACAGTGGAAGCTTGATCAGGAAACGCTGGAACATCAGCCTGATCGCAGTGATGGCGGCCAGATGGTGAGGTGCAAATGGTGTGACGTACACGTGCCAGAAGATGAAGCACTTCGCGACCAGCAGCATTGGTTCTGCTCAGGAGCTCACCGTGACCGCTTCCTCCAGGAGCAACGTGAACTGAATGCTTCTACGCCTCCCAAGGACTCATCACATGATGACAAACACTGATGCCTGGAAGCGCTCTTGCTTATCAAAAATTTACTTAATTAGGAAATAGCTTACAAAAATATCGGCATCGGCTGACAGCGCAACGACGGCTGGCTACTATTCTGGAGAAATGGATTGTGGAAATGACAGGCATCATCTGCCGAGGGTTCTGGTATGCAGCCCGTTTCACGAGGATTCACACTTCTGGAAGTTCTGATTGTCGCTGCCCTGATCAGTGTACTGACGCTGCTCAGCCTGCCCAGTTTTACCGCCTTTGGTGAGCGTAATGCGCGCACTGCAGCGATTAACCATCTGTACAGCACATTCGCGTTTGCTCGCCAACTGGCCATCAGTGAGCAAACCAGTGTCAGCGTTTGTGCTACCAATCAAGCCCGCAGTTCCTGCCTGAACGGTTGGCACGGTGACATAATGGTGATGATTGGCGATAACTATAGTGCTGTTCAACACAAGAACATCGTGCGAATAGTGCCTGCCTTACCCTCAACCAGGATCCGTTATACACGGGAAGGACATCGCAGAGCGGTAAAGTTTAACCCTCTTGGATTCAGCAAGGGATATAACGGCCGCTTTCACATCTGTCCCACGGGTGCCGAGACCGGCAGCACCCTGGTACTTAGCCAATATGGCAGGTTGCGCCTGGATGATCAGGCGCATGCCTGCCTTTAGAGGACCATAATTATCGCTATCAACCCAGGCCATCCAGGTAGCGCTCAGCATCCAGGGCCGCCATACAGCCAGTGCCTGCCGAGGTAATCGCCTGACGGTAGACATGATCCATGACATCGCCACTGGCAAATACACCCGGCACGCTGGTCGCAGTGGCATTACCGTCAAGGCCTGAATTAACCTTGATATAGCCGCCATTCATGACCAGCTGACCTTCAAAAATACCGGTATTCGGGCTATGGCCAATGGCAACGAACAGACCCGGCGCATGAATTTCCTTGGTCGAACCATCCTGAGTGGATTTAACTCGCACGCCGGTAACACCGGTGTTGTCGCCTAACACTTCGTCAACTTCATAGAACCACTCTACGGCCATGTTGCCTGACGCCACTTTCTCGAACAGCTTGTCCTGAAGAATTTTTTCGGCCCGCAGGCTATCGCGACGGTGAACCAGAGTGACCTTGGAGGCAATATTGGAAAGGTACAAGGCTTCTTCTACTGCTGTATTACCCCCACCGACAACGACAACCTCCTGATTACGGTAGAAAAAACCATCGCAGGTTGCACAGGCAGAAACCCCCTGCCCCATGAATTTCTGCTCCGACTCAAGCCCCAGATAACGGGCACTCGCCCCAGTGGCGATAATCAATGCATCACAGGTATATACACCATTGTCGCCCTTGAGCGTAAACGGCTTTTCGCCTAACGTGACCTCATGTATATGGTCAAACAACACCTCGGTCTTAAAGCGCTCAGCGTGCTGTTTCATACGTTCCATCAGTTCAGGCCCCTGCACACCTTCAGCATCACCCGGCCAGTTATCAACATCCGTGGTCGTCGTCAGCTGACCACCCGCCTGCATCCCGGTAATCAACAGTGGCTTGAGGTTAGCACGCGCCGCATAAACGGCGGCTGTGTATCCTGCCGGGCCGGAGCCAAGAATAATCAAGCGTTCATGACGCGTTTGCATACAGTTACCTTTTAGTTTCAACAGTTATCATGTTAGGAACGAGACGGGCAGTCTGCCTGAGACACAACTGAACGCCAACGGCTGTGAGGTAAAATCCGCATGAAATAACCACGCGTTCTCTTGAAAGCGCTGAACGGCATCCTCACAACCAGTTTGTATCTATGCTATTAATGTATGGATAAAGATGACGTGACAGTAATATGCCATCTGCCATATACCCATTGCACCCTATTATAAAACCCTGTTTGAGGTACCGACGAAAGGCACAGATCGCCGCACTGCAAAACAGTCCAGAGCTGAACCGCTGAATGAGAAGGAGCCCATAATGAGCAAGATTCCCGAGACGCTACAATCGCTTGATGTAGATTCCCATACGTATCACTACCATAGCCTTCCCCTTGCCGCTGATACACTTGGCAACATCGACCGCTTACCCAAGACACTCAAGATCCTGCTCGAAAACCAGCTACGCAACGCAGACGATGAAAGCGTTTCCTCGGAGGACATGCAGGCCCTGGTGGACTGGCAGCAGGAAGGTAAATCCAGCCGTGAAATCGGTTACCGCCCGGCCCGTGTATTGATGCAGGACTTTACCGGTGTTCCTGGCGTGGTTGACCTCGCCTCCATGCGTGCAGCCGTCGAGAAACTGGGCGAAGACCCGGCCTGCATCAACCCACTATCGCCGGTTGATCTGGTCATTGACCACTCGGTCATGGTCGACAAGTTCGGTAATCCTACCGCTTTCCAGGACAACGTTGATATTGAAATGCAGCGTAACCGCGAGCGTTACGAATTTCTGCGTTGGGGCCAGAAAGCGTTCGACAACTTCAGTGTTGTTCCCCCTGGTACAGGCATCTGCCACCAGGTCAACCTGGAATATCTGGGGAAAACCGTCTGGACCAAGAAAGAAGACGGCGCCACTCTGGCCTACCCCGACACTCTTGTCGGCACTGATTCCCACACGACCATGATCAATGGCCTGGGTGTTCTCGGCTGGGGCGTCGGCGGTATTGAAGCCGAAGCGGCCATGCTCGGCCAGCCAGTGTCAATGCTGATTCCGGAGGTCATTGGTTTCAAACTGACCGGCAAGCTGCGTGAAGGCATCACCGCCACCGACCTGGTGCTGACAGTCACCGAGATGCTGCGCAAGAAAGGGGTGGTCGGCAAGTTTGTCGAGTTCTACGGTGACGGCCTCAAGGACCTTCCGCTGGCTGACCGTGCGACCATTGCCAATATGGCACCCGAATATGGCGCTACCTGCGGCTTTTTCCCGGTGGATGACGAAACGCTCAACTACCTGCGCCTGACCGGCCGCGAAGATGCCCAGGTGGCACTGGTGGAAGCCTATAGCAAGGTCCAGGGGCTGTGGCGCGAACCTGGTGACGAGCCCATTTTCACCGACACCCTGCATCTGGACATGACCGAAGTTGAAGCCAGCCTGGCGGGTCCAAAGCGCCCCCAGGACAGGGTCGAACTGAAGAACATGCCGGCTGCCTTTGCCAAGGTGATGGAAGATGACGGCAAGGCAGAAGAGACTCAGCCTGCGGGCAAGCTGGCATCCGAAGGCGGACAGACTGCCGTCGGGGTTGACCGCAGCTATGAACACTCGGACAGCCAGGCTGTCTCCTTTCAGGGCCAGGATTTCAAACTTGACCCGGGCGCTGTGGTGATTGCAGCCATCACCTCCTGTACCAACACCTCCAACCCCAGCGTGATGATGGCGGCTGGCCTTTTGGCACGCAAGGCGCTTGAGAAAGGCCTGGCGACCCAGCCCTGGGTAAAAACCTCATTGGCGCCTGGCTCCAAGGTAGTGACCGACTATCTGGAAGCGGCCAACCTCAGCGATGACCTCAATGCCCTTGGCTTTAATCTGGTCGGTTATGGTTGCACCACCTGCATCGGTAACTCCGGGCCACTGCCTGAAGAAATTGAAAAAGCCGTCTCCGATGGCGATCTGACCGTTGCCTCGGTGTTGTCAGGTAACCGTAACTTCGAAGGCCGGGTACATCCGCTGGTCAAAACCAACTGGCTGGCTTCACCGCCCCTTGTCGTTGCCTATGCCCTGGCGGGTAACGTCCAGTGTGACCTCACCCAGGATCCCCTCGGTAACGACAAGCAGGGCAATCCGGTATACCTGAAGGATATCTGGCCAAGCCAGGCTGAGATCGCTTCCGCCGTCGAGAAGGTTAATACGGCGATGTTCCGCAAGGAATACGGCGCTGTCTTTGAGGGCGATGACACCTGGAAGGCCATTAAGGTCTCGGAAAGCAAGGTTTACCAGTGGCCTGCCTCAACCTATATCCAGCATCCGCCCTTCTTTGAAGGCATGGGCCGCGAGCCGGATGCCATTGAGGATGTCAAGGACGCCCGGGTGCTGGCCGTTCTGGGGGACTCTGTGACCACGGATCATATCTCCCCGGCGGGTGCCATCAAGCCGGATAGCCCGGCAGGACGCTACCTGCAGGAAAACGGCGTTGAACCGGTGGACTTCAACTCCTATGGTTCACGGCGTGGCAATCACGAAGTCATGATGCGCGGCACCTTCGCCAACGTGCGAATCAAGAATGAAATGCTTGATGGCGTTGTGGGTGGCGAGACCCGCCATGTGCCCAGCGGCGAGCAGATGGCTATTTATGATGCTGCCATGAAGTACCAGGAAGCCGGCACACCGCTGGTAGTGATTGCTGGCAAGGAGTACGGCACCGGCTCCTCGCGCGATTGGGCAGCCAAAGGGACCCGCCTGCTTGGCGTTCGCGCCGTCATCGCTGAATCCTTTGAGCGCATTCACCGTTCCAACCTGATCGGCATGGGCGTGGTTCCGCTGCAGTTCCCTGAAGGTGAAAGCCGGGAAACGCTAGGCTTGACCGGCGATGAAGAGATTTCCATTGCCGGCCTGAGCGATCTGAGTCCGGGCGGCAGTGTCAAGGTGATCATCAAAAACGCTGAAGGTGAGCGTAGCGTTGACGCCAAGTGCCGTATTGATACCCTGAACGAGCTGGCGTACTACCGCCATGGTGGTATCCTTCATTACGTGCTGCGCAAGATGATTGGCGCAGCCTGATAGGGAAACCTGCCAATGCTCGCCTCGCCCCCACTTAGGTGGGGGCTTTTTTTGGGATGCCGATAAACCAATCAGTAAGCACGGCGCCGATAGGCGCGATATTCGGGCAGCCAGCAGCTGCGCTCAATCGCTTCACGCAGTTCGGTCCCCCCGGTTTTCAATGCAACGCCATTCTGCTGGGCCTGGGCGGCCACTTCAAAAGCAATAGACTTGCTGATGTCACTGATCCGCGACAACGGTGGTAGCAAGGCACCTTTACCGTCTTTCACCAGCGGCGCTTCACGGGCCAGCGCACGCGAGGCACTCATCAGCATGTCATCGGTGACGCGGCTGGCTTTGGCTGCCACGACTCCCAGACCAATCCCCGGGAAAATATAAGCATTGTTACATTGTGCAATTGGATAACTACGGCCATTGTGAACTACAGGCGCAAAGGGGCTACCTGTTGCCACCAGTGCCTGACCGTCGGTCCAGCGAATGATATCTTCCGGCACCGCTTCAGCCTGAGAAGTCGGATTGGATAGCGGCATGATCACCGGATTTTCACAGTGGGCATGCATGGTGCGTACGACCTGTTCGGTAAAAATCCCTTGCTGACCACACACACCGATCAATATAGAAGGTTTGACCCGCGCCACGGTTTCTTCAAGCCCCTGCCCGGTCCATTCCGCTACCATGGCCGCATCATGTGCCAGGCGGCGCTGGAAATCGCGCTGCCACTCCTGGTCATTGGTCATCAAGCCTTCGCGGTCAATCATGAAGATTCGTCCGCGGGCTTCGGATTCACTCAAACCTTCCGCCATCATGGCAACCACGACCTGTTCAGCAATCCCGCAGCCAGCCGAACCGCCGCCCACAAATACCACTTTCTGCTTGGCAATAGTTTCCTGACGTGCCTGACAGGCCGCCATCAGGGTACCTACCACCACAGAGGCCGTCCCTTGGACGTCATCATTGAAGCAGCACAACTCGTCCCTGTAACGCTCCAGCAGAGGGACAGCATTTGCCTGGGCAAAATCCTCGAACTGCAGCAGCACATTTGGCCAACGGCGCTTCACCGCACTGATAAACTCCGCCATAAAGGCATCGTATTCCTCCTGGCTGACCCGCGGGTGACGCCACCCCATATACATGGGGTTATCCAGCAACGATTGATTATTGGTGCCTACATCCAGCATGATCGGCAGCGTATAGGCCGGGCTGACGCCCCCACAAGCGGTATACAGTGCCAGCTTGCCAATGGGAATGCCCATTCCCCCAATACCCTGGTCCCCCAGGCCAAGAATCCGCTCGCCGTCGGTCACCACTATGACCTTGACGTTATCCTTGGTGGCGCTGCGCAGAATATCGTCCATATGCTCACGGTCCGGATAGCCGATAAACAACCCACGGTGATTACGATAGATATTCGAGAACTCCTGGCACGCCTTACCCACGGTGGGGGTATAAATGATGGGCAGCATTTCCTCCAGGTGCTCGGATACCAGCCGGAAATACAGGGTTTCATTATCATCCTGTATAGCGCGAAGGTGGATATGCCGCTCCAGATCACTGTTGCATTGCTGATACTGGCGATAGGCGCGAGCCAGCTGCTCATCAATGGTCTCCACTTTCTGCGGCAACAGACCAATAAGATTGAACGATAGCCGCTCTTCGTGACTGAAAGCACTGCCTTTATTGAGCAGGGGCATTTCCAGTAGCGAAGGACCGGCATAGGGAATGTACAGGGGGCGTTTGTTAGACGTCGTCATAGGCTTTCTCGCTATCTTCACATGGCAAGCTTTTTAGCTCTGTCGTTATGGCTTGAATGACACAGTATGCAAACCATAAAGGTTTGTGCATTGCAGTAAAATCCGCCACTTACGGCGACTTAGAGCTAATGTAACATGCCTAGGTGACAAAAGTAGGAGAAGTGATCGTCCAGGTAAGAGTCACCGAGGCATCTGATTTTGCACCTGGATGACCTCTTGGGCTGGATGGATATTGTTCGCTTGCGGAAGTTGTCAACTCCCGCCTGACATAGCCAGGCGGGAAAGGATCAGACGATCAGCGGTGTCGCCTTATTGATCGATGGAGTTATTGGAGGTGTCCAAATCTTCATGTGCATTGGCAGCATAAGCTGGGGTAGCCAGCGAACTTTCGGGCTCCTTGGCCTGCCGCGTGCCGGACGTATGATCTTCTTCTGTGAAAAGCGCCTCCTCATCGTCGCCTAGCAGCTCGTTAGCATTCAAGCTAGTGGCATTGGCCGGCTGTGTCGCTTCATCAGCGTCATTTTCAATAGCCAGGCTTTCCTCATTGGCCTCATCATTGATGGCGAACAAAGGCTCTTCTTCGGCCAGCAACCTGTTGAAAGAAAAACGTTCCTGATTGGTCCCAGCACTGCTGCCTTCTGCAAAGACAAGATTGGCACCAATGTTCAGAACACCAGTCAAGCTGTCACCATCGCCATCTTCAGCCGTGGCATTGAGTTTTATTGCCTGATCCAGGAGGTTTATCTGATCATCTTCATCGTCATTGATCTCAATAACGCTGCGGTATTGGGCAAGTGTCACAACCCCCTGGTCATCTACGCTTGCCTCAAAGGCCAGGTCGCTATCGCTCTCTGTGCGGCCTTCAACCCTGCCATCAACCAGGCTCAATAGGATTGCCTGACCAGTCTCGGCATCGGTCAGGTTAGGTTCACCACCAATAGCCAGTTCATAGCTGATGCCACCCCCACCATCAGAACCAAACCCGGTGACAAAAGCACGTGAAAAATCCGCAACACCTTCTTCTTCGAGGCTCGCTTCAGCGAGGGGGAGATCCCGGCTGTCAATCATGATCATAGGACCGTCATCACGCACTTGCAGATATTGCCCAAGGCTTATTCCTTCTGTAGTACTGTCGCCATCACTATCTATCGCTGTTGCATTCAATGTAATGCCATTTGGAAGTGTCAAAGTGTTATTTGAGCCACCTCCAACCGGGTGTTGAAGAGCTAAGAATTGAGTGAACGTTACTTCTGCGTTTTCATCAACCTCTACGGTCAGCACAAGTTCGTTGCTATCAAGAGTGCGTCCTTCAATATTGCCATCCGGAGTGGTCATTAGCTGAACCTCTTCGCCACTCAGTGTCGCGACCAGGTCAGTACTTCCATTTCCTTCAATTTCGAGCGTATAGTTAACAGCCGCTTCACCGTCAGCGCCAAAATCTACATTGAAGGCGTTTGCAAAGTTTCCAGAGACAGACTCTTCCAGATATCTTTCATCAACCTTCATTACCAGATCATTGTTATCCAGATACTGGCCATTGATTTCAACAACAGGTACGTCATCTTTCACCTCGACCACGCTACCCAGATCGGCCGCCAGGCGATCGCTGGCGGTATCACCATCCTGGTCGGTGACTGTGACATCCGCACGGAGACTCACCAGACC
>JBNJGW010000011.1:0-46156 GCA_051748005.1 Pseudomonadota bacterium
CAGCGCCCTGTTTGTGTTCAGCCTGTTTGCTGAGCTGGTGGCCAATGATAAGCCGTTGATTCTCAAATTCGAGGGAGAGTGGTACCTGCCGCTGGTGGTGGATTACCCGGAAACCGAATTTGGTGGTTTTTTGCCAACCCGTACCGATTACCTCGATCCCTTTATCCAGGAACAGATCGATGAAAACGGCTGGGCACTCTGGCCGCTGATTCCGTTTTCCTACCAGACCCTGGATATGCATATGACCCGCCCTTCGCCTGCCGCCCCGGATAGCCGTCATTGGCTGGGTACCGATGATCAGGGTCGCGATGTACTGTCCCGGGTAATCTATGGCTTCCGGCTTTCCGTCGCCTTTGCCCTGGTGCTGACAGCAGGATCGCTGGTAATGGGTGTATTTATCGGCGGCGTTCAGGGCTACTTCGGCGGTAAGGTGGATCTGATCGGCCAGCGCTTTACTGAAATCTGGTCAGGGCTGCCGGTGCTTTTCCTGCTGATCATCCTCGCCAGCTTCGTCCAGCCGGGCTTCTGGTGGCTGTTGGGCATCATGATGCTGTTTACATGGCTTGGCCTGGTGGATATCGTCCGCGCCGAGTTCCTGCGCGCGCGCAACCTGGAATATGTGCGCGCAGCCAAAGCCATGGGGCTGCCCTCGCACCTGATCATGTGGCGTCATGTGCTGCCCAATGCCATGGTAGCCACCCTGACCTTTGTGCCTTTCCTGTTCACCGGAGCCATTGGCACCCTGACCGCCCTGGACTTCCTCGGCTTTGGCCTGCCCCCTGGCTCGCCCTCCCTGGGTGAACTGGCCGCTCAGGGCAAGAACAACCTTCACGCCCCCTGGCTGGGCATCACCGCCTTTATGACCCTGGCTGTCATGCTCTCCTTACTGGTGTTTATCGGCGAGGGGCTGCGCGATGCCTTCGACCCTCGCCATGTGCAGCCACGCCACAAAGAGGTGACCCATGGCTGAACATTCAGCTCAGCAGGCATTCGCCCCATCGTCAACGCTTTTGGACGTCAGACACCTGAGTATCGGCTTCGATGGCAGCCAGGTCGTCGACAACCTCAGTTTTAGCGTCAAGGCGGGGGAAACCCTGGCACTGGTAGGCGAATCCGGCTCAGGAAAGTCCGTCTCAGCGTTGGGGATCATGAACCTCTTGCCGGACAATGCACAGGTCAGCGGTGAACGTTCGCTGGCAGGCACTGACCTGGCCAGCCTGAAATCCTCACAGTGGAAAACCATTCTGGGTAATCAGGTCGGGTTTGTGTTCCAGGAGCCGATGACGTCTCTGAACCCTCTGCATCGGGTCGGCAAGCAGATAGGTGAGACCCTGCGCCTGCATCAGGGCCTGACCGGCAAGGCGGCACGCCAGCGCGCCCGTGCACTGCTTGAACAGGTCCGTCTGCCGCGCCCGGATGAGCTACTGGATGCCTGGCCCCACCAGCTTTCCGGCGGCCAGCGCCAGCGAGTAATGATTGCCATGGCTATTGCCAATCAGCCAAAGCTATTGATTGCCGACGAGCCGACCACGGCGCTGGATGTCACCGTTCAGCAGGAAATTCTGGCCCTGCTGCGTGAACTGCGTGATCAGCGCTCCATGGGCATGCTGTTTATTACCCATGACCTTAACCTGGTACGCGCCCATGCAGATAGAGTCTGCGTTATGTATCAAGGTCAACAGCAGGAAAGCGGCCCGGTCAGCCAGGTGTTCAATGACCCACAAAGCGATTACACCGCAGCGCTACTGGCCGCAGAGCCCCAAGGCCGTCCCAGGCCGGTTGGGCGTGTGCAGCCGCGCCTGGAAGCCACTCGGCTGAGTGTCGCCTTTGCCCGACCCAAGGCAGGCCTTTTCCGGCGTCAGCCGGCGCCTTTTGTGGCCGTAGAACCCACTGATCTCTATGTGGCCCCCGGGGAAACCCTGGGAATTGTCGGAGAATCCGGCTCGGGCAAGACCACGCTGGCTTCTGCTGTAATGCGCCTGGTGCAAAGTCAGGGTGAGGTTTACCTGGGGGAAGATGCCCTGCATAAGCTGAGGGGTAAGCACCTGAGACGCCAGCGCCATCGTTTTCAGATGGTCTTTCAGGACCCTTACGGCGCCCTGTCACCGCGGATGTCAGTATTTGATATCGTCAGTGAAGGGTTACGCTTTCATTTTCCAGCGCTTTCGGTGAGCGAGGTGGAAAAGCGCGTTCATCAGACGCTGCAGGAAGTTGGCCTGCAGGAAAGCGTGGCTTCACGCTACCCGCACGAGTTTTCCGGTGGTCAGCGCCAGCGGATCGCCATTGCCCGAGCAATCATTCTGGAACCTGAACTATTGGTGCTTGATGAGCCCACCTCAGCCCTCGACCGCACCGTGCAAAAACAGATTGTCGAACTGCTGCGCGATTTACAGGCCAGGCGCCAGCTGAGCTATCTGTTTATCAGCCACGACCTTGCCGTGGTACGTGCCATGGCGCATCGCATCATGGTGCTCAAGGAAGGCGAGGTGGTTGAATCAGGCCCCAGCCAGGATCTTTTGACCGCACCTCAGCACGAGTACACTCGGCGACTGGTAAAAGCCGCCCAGCTGGTTTGAAACTTGCACGTAATGGTACTTAAGCGCTGCATGAGGACAGACCCGGTTAAAACAGCGCCACTTCCTTGGCGCTGAGTTCGCGCCATTCACCGGGAGGTAGATCATCATCCAGCACGATGGCGCCAATCGAATAGCGATGCAGCTGCTCGACATGATTGCCGAGTGCGGCAAACATCCGCTTGACCTGATGGTAGCGCCCTTCTGTCAGGGTCAGCTTTGCCTGCGTGGGACTGAGCATTTCCAGGGTGGCAGGTTTGGTAACTTCCTCTTCACCGTCAAGCATTACCCCTTCAGCCACCTGCCTTATGGCATTTTCGGCACGCTCACCTTCCCAAGGCTCAGCCAGGGTAGCGAGATAGACTTTGGCACAGAGGTGCTTGGGCGACATGATGCGATGCGCCCAGTGGCCATCATCACTCATCAATAACAGGCCAGTAGTATCCACATCCAGACGCCCGACGGGCTGCAGCCGATCTGCATTGGGCAGGTCAATCAGGTCGATGGCCCGAGGATACAGCCCGCGCCGTGCGGTACATTCCACGCCGGCCGGCTTGTGAAGCATCAAATAACGCAGCCCCACCAGGGACAATACCTCTCCCTGCCAGGATATCCTGTCACTGTCAGGATCAATGTGCAGGGCAGGTTGTTTGGCGGGCAAACCGTTGATTTCCACTTCGCCATTTTTCAATGCCCGCTTGGCCAGGCTGCGGGTCAGGTCTGTGGTTTCACTTAAAAAGCGGTCAAGGCGCATCAGTGGCCAACTCCGGGTAGTAGTTCAAAGCGGTCGCTATCCTGCCAGGCAGGAAATTTCTCTCGGAATTCATTCAGTGCATCCAGGTTCAGCGTGGCTGTTTCTACAAAGGCTTCATAGGCCGGATGATCCACCACGGGCTCGCCTTTGAAATCCACCAGCAGGGAATCACCGCTGTAGGCCAGGCCCTTGATATCCTCGCCCACACGGTTGACACCGACTACATAGCAGAGATTCTCGATGGCACGGGCCTGTAGCAGCGTCCGCCAGGGGTGACGACGCGGCGCTGGCCAGTTGGCCACGCAAAGAATGGCATCATATTCAAACGTCTCATCCGCAGCCGCTTGCTGGCGCATCCAGACCGGAAAACGCAGGTCATAACAGACGCTAAGCAGGATTCTAAACCCTTTATAGGTAATCACCTTGCGATCCTCGCCCATGGCATAGCGTTCATGCTCACCGGCCATTCTGAACAGATGACGCTTGTCATACACAATCAGTTCGCCGTCGGGCGCTGCCCAGATCAGGCGATTGTAGTATTGACCGTCTTCCTCGATAGCCACGCTCCCTGTCATCACACAGCCGCGCCTGTGCGCCTGGGCTTTCAGCCAGGCCACGCTTTCACTGTCCTCCATGGGCTGGGCCTGCTCACGGGAGTTCATGGTGAAGCCGGTCGCAAACATTTCCGGCAGGATGATCACATCGGTTTTGCGCCCATCGAGATCGCCCAGCAGGGTATCAAGGTGACGATGATTGGCAGCCGGATCTTCCCAGCGCAGGTCACATTGCACCAGCGTCGTGGTTAGCTTGCTCATAAATGCCTCCTTGGTGAACGCTGATTGCTTTAAGGTAGATCAGGGCCTGTTGACGTCAGCAGGTCCTGAGCTTTATCCATTTGTGCTAGATTAACATTTTTTCGTTACCGAGACCCTTATGCCTGCCCAACCCCTGCGTGACCCAGAAGCCGCCAAAGGCGTTATGTTCGGGCTTATTGCCTATATGATGTGGGGCTGCTTCCCGCTGTTTTTCGCCCTGTTTGACGGCGTCCCCGCTTTCGAGATCCTCATCCACCGGATTTTATGGTCCTGCCTGTTTCTGGTGGGCTTGATCACTTTGCTCAAGCGCTGGTCACCTGTGTTCGCCGCCCTCAGCGAGCCGAAACGTCTGAGTCGGGTGCTCGCCTGTGCCTTGCTGATCGCGCTGAACTGGGGAGTTTACATCTATGCAGTGGAAAGCAAACAGGTATTGCAGGCCAGCCTGGGCTATTTCCTGACGCCTCTGGTCAATGTAGGGCTGGGTATACTGGTACTCAGGGAGGTTATGGCAAGACTCCAGCTGATTGCGCTAGGCCTGGCAACCCTGGCCATCGGTATCCAGTTTGTGCTGCTCGGTGAGATGCCCTGGCTAAGCCTGATACTGGCGTTTTCATTTGGCACCTATGGTCTGTTTCGTAAACAGGTACCGCTGGACGGCCTGTCGGGACTTTTTGTGGAAACCCTACTGCTGATGCCGTTGGCGCTGATCGCTTTCAGTTGGTTGACCCTGGAAGGCAGCTCACATTTTGCCGGCGAAACACCGACCACCCTGCTGCTGATTGCCAGCGGCGTACTGACAGCTCTCCCGCTGATGGCTTTCGCCGGTGCTACGCGGCGCTTACGCCTGGCCACCATTGGGTTTCTGATGTACATCAACCCCAGCATGCAGTTCTTTATCGCCCTGCTGTTTTTCAAGGAAGCCCTGTCACTGATCCAGCTACTTACCTTTGTGCTGATCTGGACCGGGCTGGCGCTTTATTCCTATTCGGCCTGGCAGCAGTCAAAACCACGCCCGACCCCCTCAGCGGTTCGTTAAGGCAGCTACCGTTACGGTCTGCTCCGGCTGGTAGCCCACGCGAAAGCCACCCCAGTGTTTGCCGTTAACATAGACCGGAACAGAAAGATCATGCATGACTTCGCCGGTATCGCGCTTATACGTCTGAAGAAGTAGCGCGTTTTTATGTTTACCACAGCGGCTGCCCGTCGGGTCATCAAAAATACGCTTGCTGCGGCAAAACGCCAGATCATGCTCATAATCGCCAGTTGGCGGCTGACTGACCGCCTGGTTATGAGTAGGTACGTAACCATTGTGATCACAGGCAATGGCATACCCCAGTGAATAGTGGTTAAGCATGGGCTCTTGAATCGCTGGCAGGGAACGATCAGTAAAACGATCAAATCCGGTGTGATACATGGGCGGCCGGGTGCCGGCGATGAGCTCATAGCTTGGCTCAAACAGCTCAGATGCCTTTAGCTGACCGCGTTTAATTGCCTGTTCAAACAGCTTGCCTATCTCATCGGCTGCCTCACGGGCGGCATGAAATACGGCTTGATGGCGCCCCGCCAGGCGCTGTTGAGCCAGCTCACCATCAACACTTTCAGCAGCATCCATCAGTGCCCTGGCCTGCTCTGCCAGTTCATGCATATTACGGTTACCTTCATCCACATCGTCTTCCAACTGGCGTAGCGAATCGGTCACCTTCTGGCTATGCTGCTGGGTACTTTCCATGGCGTCAGCTACCTGGGTGATCTCGCGATGCACCTGATCCACTTCATCGGTCATGCTATCCAGACGGTTTCCAACCTGCTCGATACCCTGTGAACGCGTGCTGATACGGGTCATCAGATGCCCCATGGTATCAACCACTGTCTGACCACTAAGGTGCATGTCTTTTACCAGTGTATCCACGTTCTGGGTTGCCGTTGAGGTTTTGAGAGCAAGGTTACGCACTTCACCGGCCACCACGGCAAAACCACGCCCGTGCTCGCCGGCCCTGGCCGCTTCGATAGAGGCATTAAGCGACAGCAGGTGGGTCTGCTCGGCAATGTCTTCGATCATGGACGTCACATTACGCACCCGTTCAATCTTGTCATTCAGCGCAGTCAGCATTTCCAATGCTTCGTCTGAGCGACGGGAAACGTCATTCATTTCACTGATGATCTCCACCAGCTCGCCGCGATTTTCGTGGCTGGCATTGCGAGCACTTTTCGCCAGGGTAGCGACCTGAGTGGCGCTCTGGCTAACCTGCATGATGGCAGCATTGATAGCCGACATGCTGGCGGAGGCGTCCCGCGCCATTTCTTCCTGAATATTGAGACGCTGATCCATGCGATCGGCATAATGCGAAACTTCAGCCGAGGCAATAGCGGTACTGCTGGCGCGCGACATCAAACGATAGGCCATGTTACGCAGGGAGCGATAATCACGCACCGGCCACAGCCATGAACCACCCCGTTCCAGCGCCTGTTGATCCGCGTAATAGATACCCAGCGGGCCACTGAAGACCAGCGCTGCACCACCCAGCGCTGCGCTTAGCAAGCCAAGATACCCCCAGACACCTCCTAACCAATGCCCGCCTGCTGCCAGTAAGAAAAACACGAGTGACGCCAGAACAGATACCGTTCGCATCATGGATGGACACCTAATTGTAGGGTTATCAGTTATTGTTGGATTATCGGTGTTAGCGCACAAAACATTGGCCCACCCTGAGAGCCTGTGCAAAGCAGGCCGCTATGGGAGGGTGCCGAGAATGTCTAGGCGGAAAGCAGGTTGAACCCGATAAACTTGCATCAAGTTCAACCCTGATAGGAGGTTACCGCGTCAAAGGCGGAAAAGAAGTAACACTTTGGGGGCATAAATGTTACTTAAAAATTAACTTTTATGCCCTTGTGACCCTTACTGCTTTGAGGCTTCCAGCGCCTGATCAATATCGGCCAGCAAATCATCAATATGTTCGATACCAATCGACAGGCGCACCATGTCGGCGGTAACGCCGGCGGCTTTGAGCTCCTGCTCGTTCAGCTGACGGTGAGTCGTGGAGGCCGGCATCGACGAGCAGCTTTTGGCATCGCCGATGTTGACCAGGCGCAGGATCAGCCCCAGGGCATCATAGAAACGCTCTGCGGCCTCCTGGCCACCTTTCACGCCAAAGCTCAGAATGCCCGAGGCATGCCCCTGCATATAGCGTTTGGCCAGGCCATGGTCCGGATGGTTTTCAAGCCCGGCATAATGGACCCAGTCAACCTGCGGATGAGCCTCAAGATGCTTGGCAACCGTCAGGGTGTTGGCGCACACCCGCTCCATCCTCAGCGCCAGGGTTTCCAGACCCTGCAGCAGGTTCCAGGCGGCCTGGGCTGACAACGCCGCCCCCATATTGCGCAGCGGGACCACGCGGGCGCGAGCAATAAAGGCCGCCTCACCCACGTCACGGGTGTAGCTGACGCCATGGTAGGACACGTCAGGCTCGGTCAGCAGCGGGAAGCGATTGGCATTTTCCGCCCAGGGGAACTTGCCTGAATCGACAATCACGCCACCGACGGTAGTGCCATGGCCACCCATGTACTTGGTCGCTGAATTGACCACAATATCGGCGCCATGCTCGATCGGGCGGCACAGAAAGGGCGTGGCGGTGGTGTTATCCACCATGACCGGTACACCATGGCGGTGGGCAACTTCCGCCAGCTTGGCGATATCCACCACGCCACCGGAAGGGTTGCCGATACTTTCGCAGTAAACCGCCTTGGTACGGCCGTCAATCAGCGCTTCAAGGCCCTCGAAATCGTCCTTGTCAGCAAAGCGTACTTCAATGCCCTGGCGCGGCAGCGTATGGGCAAACAGGTTGTAGGTGCCGCCGTAAAGTTCGCTGATCGAGACAATGTTATCGCCCGCTTCGGCAATCGTCTGGATGGCATAAGTGATCGCCGCCATCCCCGAGGCCACGGCCAAGCCGGCAATTCCCCCTTCCAGTGCCGCCACGCGCTGTTCCAGAACGGCACAGGTGGGGTTCATTATGCGTGAATAGATATTGCCTTCGACCTTGAGATCAAACAGATCGGCCGCATGCTGGGCATTGTCAAAGGAGAATGAAGTGGTCTGATGAATCGGGACCGCCACCGCATTCTGGGAGTCAGGCGAGTAACCGTGGTGCAGGGCAATTGTTTCTGGCTTCATGGATACGTCTCTTTAAAAGTAAATAAACGACATGCTGATCCTAAACAAGCCTCTACCTGAAGGCCAATATCGTTTAGTCTGGTGTTCATGATCAATTTTCACTATCACATCACTTTACACCCTAAGTCATGATCAAACGCTACTTTCCTATTCTCAGCTGGCTACCTCACTATCACCGGCGTTTGCTCGGGGCCGATGTGCTGGCAGGCCTGATTGTGACCATGATGGTGATTCCCCAATCCCTGGCCTATGCCTTGCTGGCGGGGCTTCCTGCTGTGGTAGGGCTTTATGCCAGCATTCTTCCCCAGCTTGTGTATACCCTGTTTGGCACCAGCCGGACGCTTGCGATTGGCCCGGTGGCGATTATTGCCCTGATGACAGCGGCTGCGCTGTCGGGGGTGGCCACCCCAGGGTCTGCCGCCTACCTGGAAGCAGCCCTGGTGCTGGCGGTATTGTCCGGGGCCATAC
Source organism: Pseudomonadota bacterium (assembly GCA_051748005.1). GTDB lineage: Bacteria > Pseudomonadota > Gammaproteobacteria > Pseudomonadales > Halomonadaceae > Vreelandella. Next base: position 8,782 of record JBNJGW010000011.1, read on the forward strand.
TGATTGCCATGGGCCTGTTGAAAATGGGCTTTTTCAGCAACTTTCTCAGTCACCCGGTGATTTCCGGCTTTCTGACCGCATCTGGCATCCTGATTGCCGCCAGCCAGTTCAGCGCCCTTCTGGGCGTTGACAGCCAGGGCTTTACGCTGGTGGAACGGCTGGTATCCGTCGTCCCTGAACTTCCCAGGGTGCATGTCCCCACCTTGATCATCGGCGTGGGCACCCTGGTTTTTCTAATTGTTATGCGCCGTTATGCCAAACCCTTGCTGCAGCAATGGGGGATGAACGCCATGCTGGCCGACCTGATTGCCAAGGCAGGGCCGGTGTTTGCCGTGCTGACAACCACCTGGATCACTTGGTTCTGGCAGTTGGATACAACCGGTGTGGCGGTGGTCGGCAGCATCCCCATGGGTATGCCTCCTCTGGGCATCCCCATGCCCGAGGCTGCGCTATGGCAAGCCCTGTTGATGCCTGCGCTGCTGATCAGCCTGGTAGGTTTTGTGGAATCGGTCTCCATGGGCCAGATGCTGGCCGCCAAGCGGCGCCAGCGCATCTCCCCTAATCAGGAACTGATCGGCCTGGGAGCGGCCAACCTGGCCGGCGGTGTTTCAGGCGCCATGCCGGTTGCCGGCGGGCTTTCGCGCACCGTAATCAATTTCGATGCCGGCGCCCAGACGCCGGCGGCTGGCGCCTTTGCTGCCCTGGGAATCGCTCTGGTAACCTTTACCTTTACCGGCTGGCTGCACTATTTACCGATTGCCACCCTGGCTGCCACTATCACTGTCTCGATTCTTACCCTGGTGGATGTCGCCACCCTGCGCCAGACCTGGCGCTATTCGCGCAGCGATTTCAGCGCCATGGCGATGACCATAGCGCTGACCCTGATCGAAGGGGTTGAAGCCGGCATACTGACCGGCGTAGTGCTTTCAATTGGCCTTTTTCTGTACCGTACCAGCCGCCCCAACAGCGCACTGCTCGGGCGAGTCGCTGATAGCGAACAGTTTCGCAGTATCGCCCGACATGACGTCAAGACCCACTCTCACGTTGCTTTCCTGCGCATTGATGAAAGTCTCTATTTTGCCAATGCCCGCTATCTTGAGGACACCCTGTATAATCTGGTCGCGACCCGCCCGGAGCTTGAGCATGTGGTCATCGTCTGCTCTGCTGTCAATCTGATTGATGCTTCTGCGCTGGAAAGCCTGGAAGCCATCAACGCCCGGCTCAAGGATGCCAGCGTCAAGCTGCATCTCGCTGAAGTCAAAGGACCGGTGATGGACAAGCTCAAGCGTAGCGATCTGCCTGAGCAGCTCACCGGACGAATATTTCTCAGCACCTATGCCGCCTGGCGTGAGCTTGATAATGATTGAACCCTTTGCAACTCTGGATCTTAAGCACTCTCATGGATGAACCGGCAAACGCTTCTGACTCATCATCCGGGTCAGCCCCACTGGCCAGTATCGAGGCAAACCAGCAGCTCGCTCTTTCCGGCACCTGGACGCTGGCCTATTTTCATGCCATCAAAAATCAACTCAGCGCTCATGATGCCGAGCCTATTGAGTGCCTGTCGCTTGAGTCGGTCACGCAGCTGGACACTGCCGCCGCCCAACTGTTGATCGAGTGGTTCGGCAGCGAGCGTATGCAGCAGCAGGTCAGTTACCTGCCTGATCAGCGGCGCCAGTTGATCCTCAGCGTCATTGAAGCCCTGGAAATAGTTGCCGAAGCCCCGGAAACACCCGCCAGAACCTGGTTTCAGCGTCTCGGCGACAGCCTGGCAAGGCTTGGTCAGCAGGTAACCGCCCTGTTCACCCAACAGCTTTATCTGCTGGGCTTTCTTGGCGTGGTGCTGGCAGCGTTTGGGCGTACCTTTTGGCGCCCTGGGCGCTGGCGTCTCACCGCTACTGTCGCCCATATCCATCAGACCGGGCTGAACGCCGTGCCGATCGTTGTCCTGCTGACCTTTATGGTCGGCGCCGTGGTCGCCTTTCTGGGAGCAACCGTACTGACAACCTTCGGGGCCACCATTTATACCGTAAACCTCGTGGTCTTCTCATTTCTGCGTGAATTCGGCGTCCTACTGGCAGCCATCATGCTGGCAGGCCGAACCGCCAGTGCTTTTACTGCCCAGCTCGGGGCCATGAAGTCCAATGAAGAAATCGATGCCCTACGCACCCAGGGGCTGGACCCCATCGAGCTTCTGGTACTACCCAGAGTGATCGCCCTGTGGATCAGCCTGCCTCTGCTGGCCTTTATCGGCACGCTGAGCGGCATGCTAGGCGGTGCGGCTGTTGGTGCCGTATCCCTGGACATTCCCTTCACCCAGTTCTGGCAGATAGTCGAACGGGATATCAGCGTCCGCCACCTATGGGTAGGGCTTTCCAAGGCACCCCTCTTCGCCCTGGTGATTGCGATTATCGGCTGCGCTGAAGGTTTCAAGGTCAGCGGCAGTGCTCAATCGGTCGGTGAGCGCACCACGTCCAGCGTCGTCCAGTCGATTTTCATGGTTATCCTGCTGGATGCCCTGGCGGCGTTATACTTCATGCAGATGGGATGGTAATCAGCGCCATGATCAGGGAGCTTACGTGAACGATACGGTGATCCGCGTCGACAATCTGGAAAATCGCTTTGGCACGACAGTGGTGCACCAAGGGCTAGATCTGACCCTTTTACGCGGTGAAATACTCGGTGTCGTAGGCGGTTCAGGAACGGGTAAATCGGTGCTACTGCGCAGTATCGTTGGCCTCAAACCGATTGATGACGGCGACATCCACGTCTTCGGCCAGCGTCTGGCCACCCTTGATCGCCGCCAACGCGCCGCGCTGGAAAGACGTTTTGGGGTGATGTTTCAGCAGGGTGCCCTTTATAGCTCGCTTAATCTGCTGGAAAACGTTGCCTTGCCGCTGGTTGAACATACGCCTCTTAGCCGCTCTGAAGCCGAGCAGATTGCACGCATGAAGCTTGCGCTGGTCGGCTTGCCTGCCCGTGCCGCTGAACAGATGCCTGCCGCGCTGTCCGGCGGTATGATCAAGCGCGCTGCCCTGGCCCGCGCCTTGGCACTCGACCCGGACGTGCTCTTTCTTGACGAACCCACTGCCGGGCTTGACCCTATCAGTGCTGCCAGGTTTGATCAGCTATTGCTCACGTTGCGCGATGCCCTGGGGTTCAGCGTCTTTCTGGTGACTCATGACCTGGATACGCTATACAGCGTCTGCGACCGTGTCGCTGTGTTGGCCCGCAAGCAGGTGTTGGTTACTGATACCCTGGAAAACGTCGCCGCTACCCAGGATGACTGGATACAGGATTATTTTCACGGCCCAAGAGGCCGTGCCGTCTCTGCTAGCATAAAGGAAAATCGCTGATGGAAACCCGCGCGCACCACATTCTGATTGGCCTGTTTACCTTGTTTACCCTGGTGGCCGCCGTGGTATTTTCATTGTGGATGGCCCAGACGGCAACACAGCGCGAATATGCCTTTTACGAGGTGGTGTTCAACCGTGCGGTCAGCGGCCTGAGTACGGGTAGCCGGGTTGAATTCAGCGGCCTGGAGGTGGGCAATGTGGTCGAGATGCGCCTTGACCCTGATGACCCTCGTCAGGTGTTGGCACTGATCCGGGTTGATCAGGAAATCCCGATCAGAGAAGACACCCAGGCCAAGCTGGGGCTTGCCAATATCACTGGCAGCATGACGCTACAGCTTTATGGCGGCTCGCCGGACAGCCCACGGCTGAACACCTCTGAGCAGGAACCGGCCCAGATTACTGCAGCTCCTTCGCCGATTGATTCATTGTTGTCAGACGGTGAAGCCGTGGTCTCCAACGTCAGTCGCTTACTCAACAACCTGAACACCCTGTTTGAAGAAGACAGCGCCGAGCGCATCAATCGCATTATTGCCAATACTGACGCTATTACCGCTGGGCTGGCAGAGGCTCAACCGCAGATTACCAATGCCCTCGACGACTCGGTTACTCAGCTGAATCGCCTGACCACCCAGGCCACCACTACCCTTGAAAATATTGATACCCTCAGCCAGTCGGCTAACCAACTGCTTGTAGAAGACAGCCGTGAGGCGATGCAGTCAGCCCGTCAGGCCGCTGAAGAATTGACCACCACCGCTGAACAATGGCGGAAGCTGATGGATCGCAATGCACCAGGGGTTACCACAACTGTCGATAACATGGCAGACGCTAGCACTGAACTACCGGCTATTCTGCTGGAACTGCAAGCGACCCTGGTGAATCTCAACCGAGTTTCACGCCGCCTGGAAGAAAACCCCGGCGAGTTCATTTTCGGTGGTGAACAGATCAAGGAGTTTCGTCCGTGAAATACCTGGTGAGTTTGATAGTAATAACCTGGCTTGCTGGCTGCTCTGTACTGCCTGAAAGCACACCGAAACAGCTGTATCGTCTGCCATCGCCCGAGCTTTCAGTCACCACCAGGGGTATACAGGATGTTCTGGAGGTCCGAGCTCCCAGCGCAGACCGCCTGCTGGCCAGCGATCATATTGTGGTCTGGCCGGATGCTCAGCAGGTCAGCGTCTACGCCGATGCACGTTGGCATGATAACGCATCATCCATGCTAAAACGCCAGTGGCAGGATGCCCTGCAAACCACACAGATTGCATTGCCTGCTGAGCCCGGTGAACAGGGCATTGATGCCCGCCTGGTATCCGAGTTAAATGATTTCCATATTGCCTATCATAACGGCATTCCCACCGCCGTCATGCGCGCCCAGTTTACCCTGCTGGACGCAAAAAGTGATCAGCGCCTGGCCAGCCAACAGCTATCAGCCACCCAGGCTGCTGAGGGTGAGGATGTCCCTGCAGCCGTCGCCGCACTGGGCATGGCGTCTAATCAGCTCACTCGTCAGCTGATGCAATGGCTTGACAGCCAGCTGAACAACCAATGATTTACCGATAGGTCATCTGCTGTCCGGTACTGCGAGCCGGTGTCACTCGGGTGGTCATCCAGACCTTTTCTCCGTCAATGTCAGCGATGCCCAGCCGCCAGGAAAAGGCGTAGAAATTACCATCGCGTGCTACCACCCTGACTTCAAAAGCGGCGATCTGATCCGTCTGGCCTGTCGCTTCAACGGTATGGGAGCGATGATTGATCAGGGTGTCGTAACCTGCCCCACGAATCATACGGGTGAAACGCTCCAGAGGTCCGGTCACAGCGCGATTATCCGGGTGCGCAAAAGCCCATACCTGTTCGATACCGGCGTTGCGGGTCGGTTCGTCGTTGGCCGCCAGAGCGTCAAGCTGAATCCTGACAACTTCTTCAGGAGAGAAAGAAGGCTTCGGTTCAATAAAGGATTGCGCGGCGACCGATGTTGCCAGCATCAGGCCGACCAGCAATCCAAGCACTGCACTGAGCGGGGCACCACCCGGGCATCGCAAACCTGGCAGTGTCTTGAACATAGCGCCTGTGCTGGTTCTGCTCTTGGCAAACGCGAGACGTGCTTGTGCAGATATCGACATGGGGACTACCTGATAGGAATGAGTGCTTCATAGACTCACCCGTCGGGCGGCAAACTTCAAGTACTGCGCATCGACGCCTAAGCGCTATGGTTCAACGTTGCGCAAGCGCTGTTCACGCAGATATTGGCGGGGGTCGCGGGGATAATAGCGCTCTGGCTGGTTAGCCATATGGGTATAGGCCCGGGTGTCCTTGTAGGGCATCTTCATAAAACCGGAAATTCCCAGTCCTTCGATTTCAGGCACGGCGGCCAGAATAGCGGCCAGATGTTGTCTGAACGCCTCTTCCTGGCGGGCATCCAGCAGACGATAGTAACTATGGATCTTCAGATGCCTGGGAAGCGCCTCAAAAATGATCATGCCGGTATGGTGAATCTCATTCAGGCGTTCCAGTGTCGCCATAATAGACGCGGGTAGTACCAGCAACTCTTCGGGGTCCGGCCCATCTTCAAAATAACTGTGCTGACGGGAGTTATCCTCCATGTCAGGCACATCGCTGACTTCATAGGGAATATGCATGTCAGACTGTGGCAGAAACGCCTGTTCACTGCTGTCACGGTCCAGATGCAGGGTTTTGCGCGCATCAAACAGGCAGCTTTTGAAGACTCCCTGACGATGGATGGCGCGGGCGAGAAACACCATGTTATTCACCGCCTGCACAAAGGCGGGCTTGAGCGTGGGGTCATGCAGGTTCAGCGACGAATCGATAAACACACCGTCACGTTCCCAGCGTACCGCCAGCCCACCCACCACCGGATATTTACCCAGACGGCTGACAGATGCCAGGAAGGCTTTTTCCGTCTCGCCCATGCCCTGCATGAACTGCTTGTAATAGCGATCCAGCTGAACGTCATTTACCTCGCTTAGCGTATCTTCCACATGAGCTTCACGCAGAAAGGTCTTGCGCGAACTATACACTACGGTATCTATCTCACGGCCGCTGGCTCTGGTCCATACCGGAATCAGCGCCTTGGGCGCTGCTTCCGGCAGGTCAATCATCACCAGCCTGGCCATCCTCGGCATGGCATTCAGAAAGTGGTCTCCGGCACGCCGACGCGTCTCGGGGTCGGCATCCAGCATGCCATCCAGAGTGCGGGCAAACTCCATGGGTAACCCCAGAGAGCTTGCCGGAATCGCTCGACAGCCAAAACGGCAGGACTGCCCAGAGGCCAATGCATACAGGGTGCCTGCGGCCCCCTGCTCATCAAAACGCGGCGAAGACAGCGCGCCGTTGAGCTGCTCTTCGCCAATAAAATACACATCGCCCAGCCGGGCATTGGTTTGCTGAAGGTCAGAGGACATCAGCTCCATTACATTGGCTGCCACAAACTGCAGGCGAGCATCCAGCTGCGCAAAAACCGAAGAGCCCCAATCAATCAAGGCAATCGATTCGTCCTCCGAGTTGAACACCAGATTGGAGGGTTTGATATCACCATGAACCACAGGGCGGCCACGCGGGCCACTCTCACGGCGCAGGGCAATGAGTATCTCTGCCAACTGGCGAGCAATGCTGACCACCAGCCTTGGCGAAAGACGCCCTTCGCGCAGAGAGATTTCCTCAAGGTTCAAGCCGGGGGCGCGCTCCATGACCAGAATCGATTGACCGCGCACCCGTTGGAACCCCACCAGCCTGGGAATACGCGGATGCTCCACCTGCTCCAGCATAAAAGCCTCTTCTTCAAGGCGCTCCTGCAGATGCAGGGGCAAGGTGATGCGTGAGAACTTGAACACCCGCTGGCGCACTTCCCAGTTGGCAAGGTGGGGGGCAAAACCTGCAAAGACAAAACCATAGGCGCCCTTGCCAATCAGCTCGATCTCCTGGTAGCCCAGCTGCGCCAACTGGGCCTGACACAGCGCCACCCACTCTTTAAGCTTGCGCGCATCCTGATGGCTGAGCAGATAGACCGACTGGTCTTCAGGAATATAGAACTGCTGTAAGGGCGCTTCGGCCATGCTGTCGGCTCCTTAGCGCAGATGCAGGAGCATGCTTTCCGGGGATTCCAGGCTGGCTTTCCAATGATTACAGAAGCGCGCTATGGTGCCGCCATCAATAAAGCGATGATCCCCGGCCCAGGTCACCGTCATGATGGCACGACGACTGACATCACCGTTCTCATCAAAGCGCGGCAGCCACTGGGTTTTGCCAATCGCCACAATCGCCGCTTCAGGGGCATTGATGATCGGCGCCGCATAGGTGCCTCCCAGCGCTCCAATATTGGAGATGGTAATGGTACCGCCCTTGAGGTCAGCCTGCTCCACGCGCCCTTCCCGGGCGGACTGGGTCAGGCGAGTGACCTCGGCCGCCACTTCCAGCAATGACCTGGCCCCCACATCCTTGACGTTAGGCACCATCAGACCCACCTTGCTGTCCACCGCCATACCGATGTTACAGTCAGGGTAGTAGTGCAGCTCATCAGCGCGGTCATTCAGCTGGGCATTGAGAATCGGGTATTCGGCCACCGCCAATGCCATTGCCTTCATGAAAAACGGCATCAGGGTCAAACGCTCACCCTGAGCTTCCGCCTGCACTTTCAAGCGCTCACGCAGCGCCAGCAGGTCAGTAACGTCGATTTCCTCACCGTATTGAAAATGCGGAATCGTGGTCGCTGAAGCCACCATCTGGCGGGCCATGGCAGCACGTACGCCGCGTAGCGGCTCGACTCTGGGACCAGCCGATGCCGGCTTGCCTGGATGTTCTTGCCCCATCTCAAGATAACGCAGCACATCCTCTTTCAGCACCCGTCCTTCCTTACCACTGCCGGCAATCTCATTCAGTGCCAGGCCATGCTCACGCACCAGACGGCGAACCGCAGGGCTGGCGGGCGTTTTACCCTGCACTGTTCCAGTTTCAGCCCCTGGCGCCGGGGTTGGCGTGAGCTTCTCTGACGAGCTACTCGGCGCCTGGGTTGCTGGTTTTTCGGCCGGGGCGTCTGAAGATTCAGCGTTCTGCTCAGGGCGGGTGGCTTCCTGATCCTGTGGCTCGCCCTCTGCCCGGTAGGCATACAAGGGAGCATGCACCTTGGCAATCTGCCCCTGGGCCACATACAGCTGGGTAATCGTACCTGCTTCTGAGGCGGTAATTTCAACCAGTGCCTTGTCGGTCATCACTTCGACAACGGGCTGGTCTTCTTCAACAAGGTCGCCTTCCTGAACGCGCCACTCAACCACTTCGCATTCAACAATGCCTTCACCGATATCCGGTAAAATAAAATCACTCATGTCGGTCTCCTTTGAACCCTTAAGGCAACGTCAGAAATTGACGCTGTGCTGGATGGCGGCGAATATTTTCAGATGATCGGGGAAATACTCTTTCTCCAGCGCTAGCGGGAAAGGCGTATCCATGCCGGTCACACGCGCAATCGGCGATTCAAGGTAAAGGAAACAGCGCTCCTGAATGGCGGCAGCGATTTCACCGGCAAAACCACCGGTCAAGGGCGCTTCATGAGTCACTACCAAGCGGCCTGTCTTGAACACAGAGTCTGCGACTGTCTCAACATCCCAAGGCAAGAGACTGCGTAGATCAATCACTTCGCAGGCAATACCTGCTTCTTCGGCTAGTTCAACCGCCTTGCCAATCACTTCCATCTGGGCGCCCCAGCCAACAACAGTGATATCACTGCCCTGCTTGATGATCTCGGCTTCGCCAATCGGCAGCTGATAGTCTTCTTCGGGCACTTCGCCCACTGACGCGCGATAAAGGCGCTTGGGTTCAAAAAAGATAACCGGGTCAGGGTCACGAATGGCAGCGAGCAGCAAGCCCTTGGCCTGATAGGGATCTCGCGGTACGACAACTTTCAAACCGGGGGTATGGGTAAAATAGGCTTCAGGCGACTGGGAGTGGTAAAGCCCACCGTGGATACCACCGCCATAGGGCGTGCGAATGGTCAGCCCGCCGACATTGAAAAGGTCGCCGGAGCGGTAACGGTATTTGGCCGTCTCGTTCACAATCTGGTCGAAGGCGGGAAAGATGTAGTCAGCAAACTGGATTTCAGCCACCGGTACCGAGCCTTGCGCCGCCAGGCCGTTGGCAAAGCCGATAATACCCTGCTCCACCAGCGGGGTATTGAAACAACGGGCTTTACCATACTTTTCCTGCAAATGGCTGGTGGCGCGAAACACCCCGCCGAAAACGCCCACATCCTCACCAAAGCATAAGACCTTTTCATCTTCCGCCATGGCGATATCCAGGGCGTTATTGATGGCCTGCAGCATGTTCATGGTTGGCATATCACTGTTCTCCCGTCTTGTGTTGCTGATCACCGTTCAGCCCTAACGCCTGGGCGCCTTTGGGGTAGGCATCCGGGTAACAGCGGATATGTGCCTTGAGGGCATCATACTGGTGCTGTAGCGCCGGAGTGACCTCGGCGTAGACGTCGGTAATCAGGGTATCCAGTTCGGGAGAGGGGCGCTTTTCAGCACGCTTCATGGTGTCGAGCACTTCACGGCGCAGGCTTTCCTGGGTGTCGGTTTCTTCTTCTTCACTCCACCAATTCTGCTGTTCTAGCCATTTGCGCATGCGCAGGATCGGGTCTTTAAGGCGCCAGATTTCTTCTTCATCCTTTGAGCGATAGCCCGAGGGGTCGTCGGACGAAGAATGGGCAGCCAGCCGGTAGGTCATGGCTTCAATAAGTACCGGCTTGTTGTCCTTCACTGCAATCTCGCGGGCCTGACGGGTCGCTTCATACACCGCCAGCACATCATTACCATCCACGCGAATGACGTGCATGCCATAGCCAAACGCCCGGGGAGCAATACCGTCAGCGGCGAACTGCTCCACCGCCGGTGTTGAAATGGCGTAGCCGTTGTTCCGGCAGAAGAAAATCACCGGCACCTCATGCACCGATGCCATGTTCAACGCGGCGTGAAAGTCCCCCTCTGAGGCAGCGCCTTCACCAAAAAAGGTCAGGGTGCAGTGGCCTTCACCGGCCAGTTTCTGGCCATAGGCATAACCCGCCGCCTGGGGAATCTGGGTTGCCAGGGGCGATGAAATGGTCATGTAGTGGAGCTTGCGGGAGCCATAATGAACCGGCATCTGGCGACCCTTGCCGTAATCCAGCTGATTGCCAAACAACTGATTCATGAATTCATCAAAGCTGAAGCCGCGATACATCAGGGCGCCCTGCTCACGGTACTGGGCCATGATCATGTCGGCGTCATCGAGTGCTGCCGTGGCACCAATCACGGAGGCTTCTTCACCGGTACACTGCATGTAGAAGCTCAGACGCCCTTGGCGCTGGGCGGCCATCATCCGTTCGTCCAGAATCCGCGTCGCCAGCATGGCATGATAAATATGTCGGGCTTTACCGCGAGGCAAATCAGGTGACCGTGCATCGGGATAGATGACGCCATCATGATTCAACACGCTGAAGGTAGGAATCGAAAATTCTTCACCGGTCATGAAGGCCGGTTGATACGTGGCTTGTGTCATGATTGTTATCCTTATAAGACCCCTTTTGAGGGCAGTGTTGTCGGTTATTTCCCTTTATGCCAGGGGATTTCCCCAGCATTGGTCAACGCAACACTGATAACACTAACGCAGCCAACCAATTTAAGGCATTCAACTTAAGGCTTACGTGAACGTAAACGTCGCTGAAAGACTTCAAATAGACTGTCAATACTGACCGCCAGCAGCGCAATCACCATGGCTCCCTGAACGATATAGGCATTATTGGCGTTGACGATACCGGCAATAATTGGATCGCCAAGGTTGCTGGCACCTACGGTGGCACCCAAGGCGGCTGTGGCAATATTGATGGTCACCGAGGTACGGATACCGGCCAGAATCACTGGCGCCGCCAGCGGCAATTCCACCTGGCGCAGGATTTGCCCTGGCGTCATCCCCATGCCGTAAGCCGCCGAAACCACGGCAGGGTCAACGTCTTTCAGGCCGGCAATGGTGTTACGCACTATCGGCAACAGCCCATACAGCACCAGGGCAACAATAATAGGTACCGTCCCGAACCCCAGGGCGGGAACCGCCAGCGCCAGCACGGCAACCGGTGGGAAAGTTTGTCCCAGGGAGGCAATCTGAGACACCAGGGGTAGAAAATCGCGCCCCCACTGGCGAGTGACAATCACGCCTGCCAATACACCTGATGTGATCGTTATCAAGGCTGCCGCGCCAACTACCAGGAGGTGACGACCCAGCAACTGGATGAAGTCTGCCCGCTGATAGATAACCTGCCGCGCCTCTGGCGCCAGCCATTGAAACAGCGCTTGGGAATGGGGAATCATCAGCACCACCACAACCAGCAGCACCAGCCACATCAAGGGCAAAAGCAGCTGGATCGGGCGATAGGCGGAACCTGGGTGAACGGGCTTAGATGTCACGCGATTTCTCCTGGGCGTGAAACGCTTCCTTGACCAACTTGCGCAGCGACAGCTCGCCTACTGGCACATCATGCTGATCCACTACTGTCAGCCGTTCGCAGTGGTCGCGCAGCATCATCGAAAGTGCCTGACGCACCGTCTGCTCGGTCGTCACCCGCGATTGAGCAGGCAAATGCGGACCCAGCGGTGCCATATGATCCTTTACCCGAGTCAGGGAAGCCTGTTTCAGCCCACGCTCCAGGCCACCCAGAAGGGAATCAACAAAAGAATCTGCAGGTTTCTGCAGCAGCGATAGCGGTGTTCCCTGCTGCACAATACGACCATCTCGCATCACCACCAGCCTGTCGGCCAGGCCCAGAGCTTCATCCATATCATGGGTGACAAACACGATGGTTTTATGCAACCTGGCTTGCAGATGCATCAGCATCTCCTGGAGTTTTTCCCGGGTAATCGGGTCCAGGGCGCCGAAAGGCTCATCCATCAGCAGGATATCCGGGTCCGCCGCCAGGGCGCGGGCCACCCCCACCCTTTGGGCCTGCCCACCGGATAGCTGATGAGGAAATTTATGAGCAAACTCACTGACCGGCAACCCCAGCAGCCCCATCAGCTCTTCAACCCGCTGATTGACCTGGGCAGTAGGCCACTTCAGCAGACGAGGTACCAAACCGATATTGCGTGCCACGTTCCAGTGGGGAAACAGACCGGTATTCTGGATGACATAGCCAATTCGCCGCCGCAGCAGGACAGGGTCATAGGCTTCGATGGACTGACCATCCAGCTCAATCTCGCCGCTGCTGTGGGGCAGCAGGCGATTGATCATTCGCAAAGTGGTTGATTTTCCGCAGCCAGAAGTGCCTACCAGAGCGCAGAACTTGCCTTTAGGAATGCTTAGAGTCAGCTCTTCAACCGCTGGCGTCTGATCAAAAAACTTGCTGACGTTGCGTAATTCAATCATCGGTAGCCCCCTGGCGCAGCGCCTCACTCAGCGCACCCAGGCCGGCATCAACCATCAACGCAATCAGCAAAATAGGCAGCGCGCCCAATAACACCATATCCATCGCAGCCTGCCCTAATCCTTGAAAAATGAATGAACCCAGCCCGCCCGCACCAATCAACGCAGCGACAGCCGTCAGGCCAATCGCCTGCACCGCGGTAATCCTGATACCTTCGAGCAGAATGGGCAGTGCCAGAGGCACCCGTACCTGCCAGAAACGCTGTGAGGGATACATCCCCATGCCGCTGGCCGCGTCCAGCACATCCGGGCTGACCGCCTCCAGGGCGACATAGGTATTACGCACCATGGGCAACAAACTATAGATAACCAGCGCCAGCAAGGCGGGCGTCCAACCAATGCCCTGAATGCCCAGGGTGGCAGCAAACGGAACATTGGCCGATACCCAGGCGAGAGGCGCCAGCAAGAGCCCGAACAGCGCCAGGCTGGGAATGGTCTGGAAAAAGTTGAGTAACGCAAAGGCACCGCGCTGAATAACACGGTAGCGGCGGATCAGTAACGCCAGGATGATTCCCAGCACAATACTGATACCTACGGCAATCGACACCATGGCAAGATGCTCACTCAAGGCAAGCCAGAAGGCCCCTTCGCGGGCCTGGAACTCCTGGACCAGTGCCAGACGATCCAGCCACAGTGATGCACACAGCCACCACAGACCACTAACACCTGATATGATCAGCACTATCCAGAACCTGGACAATGCTAACCGCAAACGCAGCTCCACCAGCGCCAGCATGGCACAGAACAGCAGCACCCAATACGCAGCTCCTGCACTCAGGCGCGCCTGGGGCATTTGTGAATCAATCAGAGCGGCACTGGCTGCCATCAGGCCAAAAGGCATCAACAGCAGCAGCAAGATAATCGCTGCCAGCTGAGACAACAGGTTCAAGCGTGAAGGCGCAGACACCAAGGCCATCAAGAGCACGAAGAGTAAAAGCAGCGACGCCAGCGCCACCCCTACCCAGCCGAATGCCTCCCAGCTGGCATGGCCACTGCCGGCAACAATCCTGTTGGCCGCGACGCTGACGCTATCCAGAATCCAGAGTGCCGCCAACATGACGATGGCCAAAATGGTCATCACCCAGTTTGGGCGCCCTTTTATCCATCCTTTACTGCGCGTGGGTAGCGCATCCATTAACGGCATACAGATCAGGTTTCCAGTTAAATCAGACTTGTCAGGCAAAAAGGCTAGGGGTCAATGGCATCAAGATAATCAGCGGCCACGCTTTCAGCAGACAGGCCATTGACCGCCACATCGGCATTCAGACGTTGCAGCGTTTCCAGATCCAGTGTCGCAAAAACATCATTGAGTGCCGGCTCTATTTGCGGATAAGCGTCCAGGGTTTCTGCACGAATGACAGGCGCTGGCTGGTAGACGGGCTGAACGCCCAGTGAATCTTCCAGCACCACCAGACCCAAGGCACTCAGGCCGCCGTCGGTACCATAGGTCATGGCAGCGTTGACACCACTGGTCTGCTGAGCGGCCGCGCGCATGGTAGCGGCGGTATTGCCTCCGGAAAGCACCAGCAGCTGATCCTCGTCAAGCTCAAAGCCATAGGCAGACTGGAAGGCTGGTAGTGCCTGTTCGGATTCGACAAACTCGGCGCTGGCAGCAAATTTGAATTCACCGCCATCGGCCAGATAATCGGCAAGGTCTTCCAGGGTTTGCAGATCATGGGCCTGAGCCACATCACCACGCACACTCATTGCCCAGGTGTTATTGGCACTGGCAGGTGAAAGCCAGACCAGGTCATTGTCAGCGTCGCGCTGCTTAACTGTTTCAAACGCCTCGTTGGCATTATTCCATACGGGGCTATCGGTCATATCAAAAAAGAAAGCCCCATTGCCGGTGTATTCCGGGTAAAGATCAATCTCACCGGCCAGCAGCGCCCCTCGGACGACACTTGTGCCCCCCAACTGAAGGCGCTTTTCCACAGGAATGTCATGGCGTTCAAGGGTCTGGGCAATCAGTTGGCCCAACACGGCGCCTTCGGTATCTATTTTTGACGCCACCACCACAGCATCATCGGCTTGAGCGGTCAGCATCGCCTGAGAGGAAAGAATGGCCAACGCGAGTGCGCCAGCTGCCAGGCGTTTAGGTGTCTGGTACATATTCATGATCCTTCTGATGAGTTGCCTCAAGGCGGGTTTTATAGCTCGCTGTCAATGATCCACGTTTGACGAATCATTGCATTGAGTATAAAACCCGCCAGCGTTGAAGTCAGACAGACCGTGTCAGACAGACCGTGTCAGACAGACCGTGTCAGACGACCACAAATTAGCGGGTTTCCAGCACCCAGGTGGTGCCTTCGCGGGAATCCTTGAGGATAATGCCCTGTTCAGCCAGAGCATCACGGATACTGTCTGCAAGAGCAAAGTCCCTGTTGGCCTTGGCTTCGGCACGCTGAGCGATTTTCGCTTCAATGGCAGCCTCATCCATGGGCGCAGATTGCCCTTGCCCGCCTTTCAGAAAGACGTCAGGCGCCTGCTGCAAAAGCCCCAGAATGCTGCCCAGCGACTTGAGCTCTGCCGCTAGACGGCTGGCCTCTGGGTCACCCGCTGCCTTGACGCGATTAAGCTCACGAGCCAGGTCAAACATGGCAGACAAGGCTTCAGGGGTATTGAAGTCATCATCCATGGCGGCAAAAAAACGCTGATGGTACTCGGAAGCCGCTGCACTTTCTGTATCAACCGCGCCTTGCTCAATGCCTTCCAGCGCGGTATAGAAACGTGTCAGTGACTTGCGCGCTTCATTCAGGGCATCCGGGGCGTAGTTGATCGGGCTGCGATAATGGCTGGCCACCAGCAGAAAGCGCACTACTTCCGCATCATGTTCGGTCAGCACATCACGGATAGTGAAGAAGTTGCCCAGCGACTTGGACATTTTCTCCTGATTGACCCTCACGGCCCCGGCATGCATCCAGGTCATCACAAAGGGCTTTTCGTTGGCCGCTTCCGACTGGGCGATCTCGTTTTCGTGATGAGGAAAGGTCAGATCCGGCCCGCCACCGTGAATATCGAAGGTATCCCCCAGACAGCATTTGGACATCGCAGAACATTCAATATGCCAGCCTGGGCGGCCCTTGCCCCAGGGCGAAGACCAATGGGCTTCGCCGGGTTTGGCGGCTTTCCAGAGTACAAAATCCAGCGGATCTTCCTTGCTGGCATCCACCTCGATACGTGCTCCTGAACGCATGTCATCAAGGTTGCGGTTATTGAGCTTGCCATAGCCCTCAAAGCGCCGCACCCGGTAGTAGACATCGCCATTATCCGCGGCGTAAGCAAAGCCTTTCGCGATCAGGGTTTCGATCATGGCAATGATATCGTCGATATGCCGTGTAGCTCTGGGCTCATGATCCGGGCGCTGGACATACAGCCGCGCTTCGTCCTCGTGCATGGCGGCAATCATGCGCTCGGTCAAGGCGTCAATGCTTTCGCCGTTCTCATCGGCACGCTTGAGGATCTTGTCGTCAACATCGGTGATGTTACGCACATAGTTGACCTCATATCCCCGCGCACGCAAATAACGAGTAATCACATCAAAGGCGACCATGACCCGGGCATGACCCAGGTGGCAGTAGTCATAGACGGTCATTCCGCACACGTACATGCTGACCTTGCCCGGTTCCAGAGTAGTAAAGGCTTCCTTGCGACGTGTCAGGGTATTGTAAATCTGCATAGCACTTCCTTAGCCCTTGTGGATTAGCCCTTCTGCTTGATTTTGGCCCAGCTGTCTTTAAGGCCGACCGTGCGGTTGAAGACCAGCGCTTCAGGCGTGCAAGCGTGGCGATCCGCGCAGAAGTAGCCCACCCGTTCAAACTGGAAGCGTGATTCCGGCACTGACTGGGCAAGGCTTGGCTCAGCAAAGGCATGAGTGACCGTCAGAGACTCCGGATTCAGATGATCCAGGAAATCGACGTCCTTGTCCTTGTCCGGCTGCTCTTCCAGAAAGAGGTTGTCATACAGGCGTACTTCCACCGGAATGCCGTGGCGGGCACTGACCCAGTGAATAACGCCTTTCACCTTGCGGCCTTCAGGGTTCTTGCCCAAGGTATCGAAGTCAACGCTGCAGTGCAGTTCGGTCACTTCGCCATGGGCATCCTTGATTACCTCATCGCAGCGGATTACATAGCTGTTGCGCAGGCGGACTTCCTTGCCCGGGGCCAGGCGGAAAAACTTCTTGGGCGCATCTTCCATGAAATCGTCCTGATCGATATACAGCTCGCGGGCAAAGGGCACCTGGCGAACCGGCATATCTTCACGAGCCGGATGGCCCGCCACTTCGTACACTTCTTCATGATCTTCAGGTACGTTGGTCAGCACAACCTTCAGCGGCTTGAGAACACACATGGCCCGAGGCGCGTTGTCTTCAAGATCCGAACGGATGGCGTGGGTCAGCATCGCGATATCCACCAGACCGCCATCGGCACGGGTCACACCTATCATGTCGCAGAACTTGCGAATTGACGCCGCGGTATACCCCCGCCGCCGCATGCCTGAGATAGTCGGCATGCGTGGGTCGTCCCAGCCATCCACAATGCCTTCATCTACCAGCAGCTTGAGTTTGCGCTTCGAGGTCAGGGTGTAATTGAGGTTCAGGCGGGCAAACTCGATCTGGCGCGGTTTGCAGGGCACCGGCAGATTATCCAGAAACCATTCATAAAGCGGGCGGTGGTCTTCAAATTCCAGGGTGCAGATGGAATGGGTGATACCTTCGAGAGCATCCGACTGGCCATGGGTGAAGTCATAGGAAGGATAGATCTTCCACTTGTCACCGGTCTGGTGATGCTCGGCATGGCGAATGCGATACAAAATCGGGTCGCGCAGATTGATATTCGGCGAGGCCATATCAATCTTGGCGCGCAGGACTTTTTCACCTTCGGCAAACTCACCGGTGCGCATCCTCTCGAGCAGATCAAGGTTGTCTTCGACGCTACGCTCACGGTAAGGGCTGGGCCTGCCAGGCTCCGTCAGGGTGCCACGGTATTCGCGGATATCATCAGGCGACAGGTCATCAACGTAAGCCTTGCCATCGCGGATCAGCTGCTGCGCCCAAGCATATAGCTGGTCAAAGTAGTCTGAGGCAAAGCGCACCGGCCCTGCCCACTCAAAGCCCAGCCAGCTGACATCTTCCTTGATCGCATCAATGTAGGCCTGCTCTTCCTTGGCGGGATTGGTGTCATCAAAGCGCAGGTGACAGTCACCCCCCATCTGCTCCGCCAGGCCGAAATTGAGGCAGATTGATTTGGCATGACCGA
The DNA here is from genome assembly GCA_051748005.1 of Pseudomonadota bacterium. Classification (GTDB taxonomy): domain Bacteria; phylum Pseudomonadota; class Gammaproteobacteria; order Pseudomonadales; family Halomonadaceae; genus Vreelandella. Next base: position 26,852 of record JBNJGW010000011.1, read on the forward strand.
TATGCAGAAAGCCATTCGGCTCTGGCGGAAAGCGCGTCACAATTTTCGTGACCTTGCCGCCCTCAATCTCTTCGCGTACCTGGTTACGAATAAAATTCGGCGCTGGGGTGGTCTCGTTGGTCATGGTGGCGTTGATAACCTCTAGGTGGATGACGTGCCGGGCTTCGCGCTGCCGGGCAAAAAGGCTATTATAACGTGACACTTGCGCATAGCGCCAAGGCGGACGTCCCTTAAAACACAGGAATTTACTGATGATCGTATTACAGACCAACCACGGTGATATCACTATCGCGCTGAATCATGAAAAAGCGCCGGTGACGGCTGCCAACTTTGAACAGTATGTACGCGACGGTTTTTATGACGATACCCTCTTTCACCGCGTGATTGATGGCTTCATGGTGCAGGGCGGCGGCTTTGATCTGGAGTTCAACCAGAAGCCTACCCGTGACCCCATCGAAAACGAGGCAGACAATGGCCTAAAGAATACCAAGGGCACCCTGGCCATGGCACGCACCCAGGACCCGCATTCCGCTTCATCGCAGTTTTTCATCAACGTCAACGACAACACTTTTCTTGACCACACCGGCAAGAATCTTCAGGGCTGGGGCTATGCGGTCTTTGCTGAAGTCGTTGATGGCATGGACGTAGTGGATGCCATCCGCAAGGTCAGCACCACCCGTCGTGGCATGCATGCCGATGTGCCCGCAGAAGATGTCGTAATCGAAAAGGCCTATATCAAGGAAGATTGATCCAGGCAGGCCATTGCCGTCTTTGCTAATCACCCTCAACCACCCTGGAGCCCTTGATGCGTACCCTGTTGATTGCTGACCTTCACCTGAGTGAGCATACCCCGAAGATCACTCAGGGGTTTGTTGACTATGTATCCACCACCGCATCAGGTGCTGAAGCGCTGTATATTCTCGGTGACCTGTTCGATGCCTGGATTGGTGACGATCTGCTGGCCACCCCACACCCCATGGCAGAGGTGGCCACCAGGGTGGCCAAGGCATTGGCGGCACTGGCAGAAAGCGGCACAGCCGTTTACCTGATGCATGGTAACCGTGACTTCCTGATTGGCGAACGCTTTACCAATGCCTGCAAGGCAAGCCTGCTACCCGATGTGCAGGAAAGCGAACTGCACGATATTCCAGTGGTCTTGATGCACGGTGATAGCCTGTGCACCCGCGATGAGGCCTACATGGCGTTTCGCCAGCAGTCCCGCGACCCGCAATGGCAGGCGCAGATGCTTGCCTTGCCATTGGAACAGCGCCTTGAACTGGCGAAGAGCCTGCGTCAGCAGTCCGATAGCGCCAATGCCGACAAAGCCGATGACATCATGGATGTCACCTCAAGCGAAGTGATCAGGGTCATGGCAGAGCACGGGGTAACCACCCTGATACATGGCCACACCCATCGCCCCAAGGTACACAACATGACCGTCGAGGATATTCCCGCCAAACGTTACGTACTTGGCGACTGGGATGCTCGGCACGGCTGGGATATCGTGATTGAAGAAGGCGCCAGGACACCGCAACTGCGCCAGTTTGATATCACACACCCGCCTCAGGCATGACGATATAAACCCATCTGCAAAAACAGAACCGCCCTGCTGATATTATCAACAGGGCGGTTCTGTTTTACTGCAACGCTTTCAGTCAGGTTTAACGGCGCACAATCTCAGCTTCACTGTAGAGATAATCAATCAGCCCCTGAATAACCGATTGAGCGCGCAACTGTTCGGCCATTTGGGCGACAAACTGCTCGCTCTGCTCGTCCACTTCGCCAGGCATCACTTCATCGAGTGCCACCAGGGCAACGCCTTGAGGCAGCTCAACTATATCGAACACGGCTTCACCGTCCTCGGGGTGCGGCAGGCGGAAGACAGCTTGCACCAGACTGTTGGGCACTGTGGTCTGCTGCTCTCGGGCAATGCCGTCAGCATTGAGCCAATCAATAGAGGTATCATCCCCGGCGCTTTCCAGCATGCGCTCAGCCTGTGCAACCAGTGCTTGCTGTTCAGCCTTGGCGGTCACCGCAGCCACGACCTCATCGCGCACGTCTTCTAGCGGTAACTGGGTGGCTTCACGATACTCTGCCACGCGCAGCACCATTCGGCGATCATCATCCAACTCGATCACCTCACTGTTGTACCCCTCTTCGAGCACTTCATCACTGAAAGCCGCATCCATCACCCCCGGCTCTGAAAGAATGCCGCTGCCTTCATTACGCGCCAGCCAATTACTCTGTTCCACGCTCAGACCGATATCGTCAGCAACACTCTGCAGGTCATCAGCGGCAAAGCTTTCGTCGATCAGCTGCTGGACACGCTGATTGAAATCGTCATTAACGGCATCTAGGGCCAATTGTTCACGCAGCACGTCACGCTGCTGTTCAAACGGCGGACGATCAATGTCGGTGACCGTGATGATGTGCAAGGCGTCGTCCATCTCGACAACAGAAGAAACCTCATCTTCCTGAAGCGAAAAAGCGGCGTCGTCAAAGGCATCGCCAAAGAAGCCGCGGCTGATTTCGCCAAGATCACCACCGTTTTCAGCGCTTACGGTGTCATCCGAAAAACGCGCGGCCGTGTCGGCAAAACTCTCACCTTCTTCAAGGGCTGCCAGTGCCTGCTCAGCGGCCTCCTGAGCTTCTTCACGGCTACGCTCGTCACCAAAGGTAATCATGATATGGGCAACGCGTCGATCGGCATCATCGTTCTCGGAGCGCCAGGCATCACGCAGTTGCTGTTCATCAATCTCGACGCTGTCAGCCATCTCCTGACGGTCAACCACCACATACTCCAGACGCACCTGCTCCGGACGCTCGAAGCGTTCGCTATTGTCCGTGTAATAGTCTTCTATCTGGGCCTGGGACACCGTCACCTCTTCATCGAGGTCTTCCGCTGTCAGCACGCTATAGCGAAAGCTGCGCTGCTGGCGCTGGAGGGCTGCCAGTCGCTGCTGTTCAGATTCAAGGCTAAAGTCACTGAAGGCCATACCCTGCTGCAACTGGCGGCGTTTGATATCAACGCGTAGTTCGTCCCGGAAGGAAAGCGGCGTATAGCCAGCGCTGGCAAGACGATTACGGAATAGCTCGGCAGAAAACTGACCGTCCTGATCCTGAAATTCAGACAGGTTGACAATCAGCTGATCCAGTTGCTGTTCAGAGACGTAAAAACCGCCTTCTTCCGCATAATGGGTCAGTAGCTGCTGGGTAATCAACTGATCAAGCACTTCATTGCGCAGGGCACGCTCCTGCTCTGCTGGCACCTGGCCTGAGCGCATGGCGCGCTGGACTTCCATTTCCACCTGCTGACGCATGATGGAGTCACCGTTGACTTCAACAACTTCATCAGGATCGTTGCCAAAAAGGGTGAACAGCGATTCCACACCAAACAGCGCCATGGCGGCTACCACAACGCCGATGATGATCTTGGCTCCCCAACTTTTCGAGCCATCTCGAATACTTTGCAGCATGTTAGCCTCAATTCAAACAGATAAACGGTTTACTACAAAACAGTTCAGTAACAGCAATGTTCAGATTATCATGACCTGAAGCCATCATGACTCAAAACACAAGGCATAAAATAACATGGGCGCATCGTTTACACGACGCGCCCATAAGATGCCTCAGAACAACCGGATCAGTTGACGGCGTCTTTAAGTGCCTTGCCTGCTTTAAAGCTGGGTACCTTGGCAGCACTGATTTCAATCGGCTGACCAGTTTGCGGATTGCGGCCGGTACGGGCAGCGCGTTCTTTGATTGTAAAGGTACCGAATCCTACCAGTGAAACGCTCTCGCCCTGCTTGAGGCTTTCAGTGACAGACTCCACCATGGCATCCAATGCGCGGGTTGCCGCTGCCTTGGAAATATCAGCAGATGCGGCAATGGCTTCAATCAGCTCAGACTTATTCACACTTCACCCCTTGACTGTTTCAAAAATGGCTCTGAACGGTATGGTCACCGGTCGGATCGACGAACAAAGCATAGCTGCGTTTTATAGCAATGCAGAGATTCACCTGTCAAGCGACCATACAATAAAACGCCCGCCATACAAGGCGTTGGGCGCACTCTTTACAAGTTCCTGATACTTTTTACAAACCTAGGTGTTTATAACCAGTCTCGATAAACCAGCTTGCCAATCGATCAGTGCCGAGATCGTCAGCACTGATTCAGACGGGATCGAGTTAGTGAGTGCTGGCAACCACACTGCCGGTATAGGTATTTTCGCCGTTAACGATGGCGGCATCTTCATCAGTATCTGTCAACGCAACCTTCAGTACATCATCAATCCAACGGACAGGCCGGATATCAAGAGCATCCTTGATATTGTCAGGCACTTCCTTCAGATCGCGACGGTTTTCCTCGGGTATGAGAACAATCTTTATACCACCCCGACGGGCAGCCAGCAATTTCTCCTTCAAACCGCCGATCGGCAGTACCTCGCCTCGCAGGTTCACTTCACCGGTCATGGCCACATCACAGCGTACGCAGCGCTTTGAATAAGCCGAGACCATTGCGGTTACCATGGCAATACCTGCGCTTGGGCCATCCTTGGGTGTGGCACCTTCCGGCACGTGAATATGCAGGTCGTCTTTCTCGAAGCGTTCCGGGTCTATGCCGTATTCTTCTGCCCGTGCACGCACGACCGTATGAGCCGCGCTGACCGACTCCTTCATGACATCGCCAAGTGAACCGGTCTTGTTGACCCGCCCCTTGCCAGGCGTTACAACCGATTCAATATTCAGCAGCTCCCCCCCTACCGATGTCCAGGCCAAGCCGGTAACCCGCCCTACCTGGTCTTCCAGGTCCGCCAGGCCATAGCTATAGCGCCGCACACCTGCATAGGTTTCGATCTGCTTATCGGTCAACAGCTGGGTCGCTGTCTCCTTGCCTTCCCGCTCCAGCTCTAGCCGCTCTCTTAGCACCTTGCGGGCGACCTTGGCAATCTGACGCTCCAGTTCGCGCACACCCGCTTCACGAGTGTAGTAGCGGATCAGCTCCAGAACGGCCGAATCGTCAAGTTCGATTTCATCAGCCTTGAGACCGTTGGCTTCGCGCTGCTTGGGAAGAAGGTAACGTTTGGCGATCGCCAGTTTTTCATCTTCGGTATAGCCGGGAATGCGGATGATTTCCATGCGATCCAGCAGAGGGCCTGGAATATTCATCGAGTTGGCAGTACAGATGAACAGCGTTTCAGAAAGATCGTAATCCAGCTCCAGATAATGGTCGCTGAAACTGTTGTTCTGTTCAGGATCCAGTACTTCCAGCAAGGCAGAAGCGGGATCCCCTCGATGATCCATTCCCAGCTTGTCGACCTCATCAAGCAGGAACAGCGGATTCTTGACACCGGCACGGCTCATGCGCTGCATCAGCTTGCCAGGCAGCGACCCAATATAGGTACGCCGATGGCCACGGATTTCTGATTCATCACGCACGCCACCCAGCGCCAGACGCACATACTTGCGATTGGTCGCTCGGGCAATGGACTGCCCCAGGGATGTCTTGCCCACCCCAGGAGGACCTACCAGGCAGAGCACCGGGCCTTTCATCTTGCGCACCCGCTTTTGCACTGCCAGGTATTCAAGGATTCGAGACTTGACTTCATCCAGACCATAGTGGTCTTCATCAAGAACTTTCTGCGCCTTGATCAGATCATGCTTGACCCGGGTACGCTTTTTCCAGGGCACATCCACCAACCAGTCAAGATAGGTGCGTACCACGGTCGCCTCAGCGGAATTGGCTGACATCATCTTGAGCTTTTTCAGCTCCTGAAGCGCTTTATCCATTGCCTCTTTAGGCATGCCCGCCGCATGAATATCCTTTTCATATTTCTCGACTTCGTTGGGTACGTCATCAAGCTCGCCAATTTCTTTCTGAATGGCTTTCATCTGCTCATTGAGATAGTACTCGCGCTGGGTCTTTTCCATTTGCTCCTTGACCCGGGAGCGAATACGCTTTTCGACCTGCAGCAGATCAATTTCCGTTTCGATCAGCGCCATCAGATGCTCGATACGATCACGCACCCGGTCCATTTCCAGCAGTTCCTGCTTGTCACCAATCTTCAGTGACAGGTGCGCGCAAATGGTATCCACCAGACGACTTGGATCTTCAATACCGGAAAGAGAATTCAGAACTTCGTTGGGCACCTTCTTGGACAGCTTGACGTATTGCTCAAACTGGTTGAGAAGCACTCTCACCAGGGCTTCCTGCTCACGCTCCGTCAATGGTTCGCTTTCTCGCGGCGTGATATAGGCTTGGGTAAATCCCTCCTGATGTTCTTCGATACGGCCAACGTCAGCCCGGAAGTTGCCTTCAATCAACACCTTGACGGTGCCATCGGGAAGCTTCAACAACTGCATGATGTCAGCGACCGTTCCCATCGCATAGAGATCGGCGTTATCAGGTTCTTCCTGAGACGCTTCGCGCTGAGCAACCAGAAGAACACGCTTATCCATGTTCATTGCGGCTTCAAGCGCTTGAATCGACTTTTCTCTCCCAACAAACAGTGGAATCACCATCTGCGGATAAACCACAACATCCCGCAGCGGCAGTAATGGGAAACATTGTGTCATTTCAGCGTTCTGCTGCATCGCAGACGACCCTCGGAAATCGGTAAATACGTGGATAAGACCCGCCAGTGCTCCAGGCAGTGTCAGCGTCTCATACAAAGAAATGAGCGATAGCGCAAAGACAGGTGTAATGCGTCGTCAGATTAGCGCGGTAGCCTTCAAGGGCTAGGAGCGAAAGACAAGGGGTCGCTTGAGCGACCCCCTATGGCACTCACGTGAGCCTGAGCCCAGACCGTAGCGGGACCCGGTGACTCACCAGTCGGACTTCAAACAGCGATTAACCGTCCGTGCCATCTACACGTGTGTCTTCCTGCTGGGAATAAATCAGCAGTGGTTCACTCTCACCAGCAATCACAGAGGCTTCGATCACCACCTGAGTCACCCCTTCAAGTGAAGGAATCTCGTACATGGTATCAAGCAGTACTGATTCAAGAATGGAACGCAGCCCGCGAGCCCCTGTCTTGCGCTCCATTGCCTTGACGGCAACCGCACGCAAGGCGTCTTCACGGAAGTCCAGTGTCACGCCTTCCATTTCGAAAAGCTTGGCATACTGTTTGACCAGCGAGTTCTTGGGTTCGGTCAGGATCTGCACCAGAGCATCTTCAGACAGTTCAGTCAGTGTCGCGATGACTGGCAAACGGCCAACAAATTCAGGAATCAGGCCAAATTTAACCAGATCATCCGGCTCCACATCTGCCAACAGCTCACCCACGCCCCGGGTGGAATCCTTGCTTTTCACACTGGCGTTAAAGCCAATACCGCCTTTCTCTGCACGGTCACGAATGACCTTATCCAGACCAGCAAAGGCACCCCCTACAATAAACAGGATATTGGCGGTATTAACCTGCACAAATTCCTGTTGAGGATGCTTGCGACCTCCCTGGGGAGGAACCGAGGCGGTAGTGCCCTCGATAAGCTTCAGCAATGCCTGCTGAACCCCTTCACCGGATACATCGCGGGTAATTGAAGGGTTGTCCGACTTGCGTGAAATCTTGTCAATCTCATCAATATAGACAATACCACGCTCAGCCTTGTCGACATCGTAATCGCACTTCTGAAGCAGCTTCTGGATAATGTTTTCAACATCTTCGCCCACATAGCCTGCTTCTGTCAGCGTTGTTGCGTCGGCAATCGTAAACGGCACATTCAATAACCGCGCCATTGTTTCAGCCAGCAGGGTCTTACCACTACCGGTCGGACCAATCAGCAGAATATTGGACTTGCCCAGCTCGACGTTGCCTTCGCGGACTTCAGATTTCAACCGCTTATAGTGGTTGTAAACCGCCACTGAAAGCACCATCTTGGCGCGATCCTGTCCAATGACGTAGTCGTCCAGAGTGTGACGAATTTCACGAGGCGTAGGAAGGCGCTCTTCGTTGCTCTCGGCGTCGGCTTCGAGCACCTCCTCGCGAATAATGTCGTTACATAGATCGACACACTCATCGCAGATATAAACGGACGGACCGGCAATCAGTTTACGTACTTCGTTCTGGTTCTTGCCACAGAACGAGCAATAAAGCAGCTTGTCGCCCTCGTCCTTGCCTTTGCCGTCGGCCATTCGCGTACCTCTGTCACGTTGGCGGCATGCTGCCGCCGGAAAGCTTGTCTGAAAACGCTACCATTACTATACAAGCGCTAATGGCTTACGCTATCAGGATGTAGGCCGCTTATCCAGAACCGCATCAATCAGACCATATTTCTGTGCCTGATCAGCATTCATAAAGTTATCGCGGTCGGTATCGCGTGAGACTGTCTCAATATCCTGGCCAGTGTGGTGGGCAAGAATCTGGTTGAGCTTGTCACGGATACCCAGGATTTCGCGTGTGTGGATTTCAATATCGGATGCCTGACCCTGATAACCGCCCAGTGGCTGGTGGATCATCATGCGGGAATTCGGGAGGCAGAAGCGTTTTTCTGCAGCACCGCCCGCCAGCAAGAGTGCGCCCATACTGGCCGCCTGGCCGATACATACCGTGGAGACATCCGGCCGAACAAACTGCATGGTGTCGTAAATCGACATACCGGCCGTTACCGAGCCACCAGGCGAGTTGATGTACAGGTGGATATCCTTGTCCGGGTTCTCCGACTCAAGAAAGAGCAACTGTGCCACCACCAGATTGGCCGTGTAGTCTTCTACTGGGCCAACCAGAAAAATTACCCGTTCTTTCAGCAAGCGCGAGTAGATATCGTAGGCACGTTCCCCTTTGGCGCTTTGTTCAACCACCATGGGCACTAAGCCACCGGCGTTCTGAATATCAAATTCACTCATTAGGGTGATCCTTGCGTCCGGTCAGGGAAAGATGCGCCGCTAACGGCGCACCTGCGCTTCAATGTCACATTGAAGATAAACGTATGCAGCTAAGTAAAACAACATTACACCGCAAAGATAATGCTTGTCAGCTTATCAGGCGCCTGCGTTTTCGTCTTGCTCTTCATCAGCACTGTCTTGCTGCTGGGCTGCTGCCAATACTGCCTGGTAGGACATTTCAACGTCCTTGATGCTCGCCTGTTCCAGCAACTGGCTAACCGCTTTCTCTTCAAGAATCGCTGACTTAACCTGAGTCTTGAGCTGATCGTTGGACATATAGTAATCAACCACCTGCTCAGGCTCCTGATACTGCTCGGCAAGCTCTGCCACCTTGGCCTTGATCTCGTCATCGCTGGCATCAAGCTCATTGGCCTTGATCACTTCAGCCAGCAGCAAGCCGACCTGAACACGCCCCTTGGCCTGATCGGCAAACAGCTCGTTAGGCAACTGGCTGACATCAAAGTCTTCACCCAGTCCAAATTGCTGGGCCGCCTGACGCTTCATGCCGTCAGTTTCCTGCTGAACCAGAGCGGCAGGCACAGGGATTTCATTGGCTTTCTGCAGCGCGTCCAACACCTGCTGTTTCACACGGTTATCAACCGCCTGGGAGGCTTCACGCGTCATGTTCTTCTTGATTTCAGCGCGGAACTGGGCTTCATCGCCGCCTTCCACACCAAAACGCTCAATGAAGGCTTCATCGACTTCTGGCAATTCCTGCGCGCTGACAGAATGAACCTTCACCTTGAAGGTTGCCTCTTTGCCGGCCAGGTTCTCGGCCTGGTAGTCGTCCGGGAAAGTGACGGTCAGGGTCTTTTCCTCTCCCGCCTTGGCACCGATCAACTGCTCTTCAAAACCTGGGATGAAGCTGTTGGAGCCCAGCACCAGATCATGGCCTTCAGCACTGCCGCCTTCAAACGGCTCATCACCGATGAAACCCTGAAAATCGATCTTCAGCTGGTCACCATCAGCAGCGGCACGATCGACTTCTACCCAGTCGGCGTTCTGCTTGCGCAGGGTCTCGATCATTTCATCAACGTCTGCTTCGGTCACCTCAACCACCGGGCGCTCAACCTCAGTGCCTTCGATAGAAGTAAGCTCGACCACAGGATAGATTTCCATGGTCGCGATGAACTCAAGGTCTTTACCGGCTTCGTTGACTGTCGCTTCAATCTGCGGGTAGCCAGCAGGATTAAGCTCCTGCTCGGTGATCGCACGTACATAGCGCTCGCGCATCACTTCGCCCACAACTTCGTTGCGAACATCATGACCGTAACGCTGGTGAACCACAGCCATGGGCACGTGGCCCTTGCGGAAACCATTCAGGCGAACGTTTTTCGCGGTTTCTTTCAAGCGAGCGTTGACGGCCTCATCGATGTCTGCTGCCGGCACCTGAATTGTGATGCGGCGTTCAATCTGGGAGGGCGTCTCGACGGAAACTTGCATGAATTGTCCTCTAGCGGCTGTGCGTTTTGTGAGTTGCATTAATGTTATTCAAGGGAGTAATTTTAAGAACCCTGGCGCATGGTGGCAAGCACCTTACGCCCTAGATGAGGGCTGGACGCAGAAAAACAAGCCCTTTTTACCGCCAAGCCATGGTTTTATCACAACTATCTTATTTTTAGGGCGTCCCCGCTGAAAGTACTTCTGTCTGCGTCTGGTGTTTAGCAAATGTTGGTTATAACTCCACATGAACAGGTATGGGCTGTCTCTGGAGAGAAAATGTCAACGGATACCCTACTAGGCTTTTACATCTACATAAGCCAGCCACCCGACGCTCAATCATTCAGCCATCAATTATTCAGCCATCAATCAATAGGCAGAAACGTCGAGTAGGCCGAAGCCGATTGCTTGCGGAATTCAGCCGAAGGTGCGTGTTACTCACGGCTTAATGGCTTACGCCATAGATTGAGGGCATGCAACAGGAGCCCCAGAGTGGTGCCATTGGAGATCAGCTCCTGCCAACTGAACCAGTCGCTGGTAATGCCATGCCAGAGAGCCATAAAAGCAATACCAGCAACCATGGCCAACAGCATGGACTTGAATAGCGATGGCAAGCGTTTGCGCGCAGCAGTGGTCAACATTCTATAATTGATAGCCATCACCACCGCCACCGCAACAATCGCCAAGCCTATCAGGGTCTGGCGGGTTTCCAGGCCATTGGCTATAAAACGCGGCAAGGTTGCCAGCATGACCACACAAAGGCCTACTCCAACGCTGATTCGCTCCGGTGTTGCCGGCGCCATTATGAGGCGACCTTCAGGTTTTCTGCCTCAATCCAGCTTTCCACCCAGGGGATCGCCGCATCGTCAGCCATGAAGGTTTCCATGGCGTCAATTTCCAGGCGTTCACCCAAGCGCTGGGCGCCGTGATCCTGCAAGAGCGCATCCAGTGCCCGGCCAGCGCCGCAGTAGGTTTCACCATAAGAGCTATCACCCAGAGCAATAAGCCCATAGCGCACCTGAGTCAATGCCGGACTCTTTTCTTTGATTTCCCGAGTAAAATTGACAAAGTTGCCCGGGAAGTCACCGCTTCCGGTGGTGGACACGCAAAAAAGTGACAAGCTGTCAGGAGACTCTGTCAGATCACTCAACATGGGCTGCTCGGATATGCTGACGGTGTAGCCCGCCTCCTCAAAAAGCGGTTTTACCTGTTCAGCCACATCCAATGCACCACCATACATGGTACCCACCAAGATATTGACGTTTGGCATCATCACTCCTCATGTTAACGCATGTCATATTGATACGTGGTCGTACTCAGTGCCTGCAAAACACCTTGCAGGTTCACGTATCTTGCTAGCCGTCAGGCTTGATCGGATCCCCGTCACAAGATGTCAGTCGACAAATACCCGATTAATTTGGTCAAATATTATCATATCAAAATGAAATGACGCACGTTTCATTGACTTTTTACCATTCATTTAATGATTCAAGGAATTACCATGCAGCAAACCTTTGAAGCCTGGATTACGCCGCTCATGATCGGCGGCTTGATCATCTTCATGTGCTTTATCATCTGGGATCTTGCCAAACAGTCCAATGCTGGCAAGTTTGGTACCCTGATGCTGTTTATTGTGCTCGGCGCCGGCATGCTCGGCTACGTCATCAAGGTGGTTATCACCTGGCTGATTGAAAGCAATGGCGGTGCCTGACCAAGGCACAAGGATGAACCTCAAAGTCAGTGACAGCATGCATTAATCACCTGTTTTTTCAAATATTAACAGTTACCTGCACGTTTGCAGATCTTCGCCAACAATCAACTTCCCAGCAATAGTCAGTAGGGATATCCAGCTGCTAAGCTGTTGGCCATGTGTCAGGTACACTTAAAAGGAATGCTGATGTCGCTACTGGCTTCGCTACTTAAAACTGTCAATGCGCCGCAAATCGGTCTTGGCTGCATGAACCTTTCCCATGGCTACGGTCAGCCAGTAGCCGAATCAGAGGGCATTCGCGCCCTGGATGCTGCTTTTGACATGGGATATCGCCATTTCGATACCGCCACCCTCTATGGCGCCACCGCCAATGAGCAACTGGTTGGCCGTGCCCTGGCGGCTAAACGCCATGCGCTCGTACTTGCCAGCAAATGCGGTATGGCCATTGACCCGGCACAGGGCAAGAAAGTGATTGATGGCCGGCCTGCTACCTTGAGGCGACAATGCGAGGAAAGTCTTCGTCGTCTGCAGACCTATCACCTGGATCTCTATTATCTGCACCGCTGGGATAAAAGCGTTCCAATAGAAGAAAGCGTCGGTGAACTGGGCAGGCTGGTAGATGAAGGAAAAATTCGTGGCATAGGCCTTTCTGAAGTGTCCGCAGCTACCCTGCAGCGCGCTCATGCAGAACACCCCATTGCCGCCGTACAATCTGAATATTCACTGTGGACCCGCAACCCCGAGATTGCTGTTGTTAAAACCTGCCGAGAGCTGGATGTAGCCTTTGTGGCTTTCAGTCCGCTTGGTCGAGGCTTTCTGAGCGGCGCCGTCAAGCGTGAAGATGCGCTGGGAGAGAGCGATATGCGCCGGCATCTGCCACGCTTTCAGGGTGATAACCTTGAACATAACCTTCGCCGTCTTGATACTTTCAGCGCCCTTGCCCAGCAGTGGGAAATATCCATCAGCCAGCTGGCACTGGCCTGGCTAACGTCTCGGGGTGACGACATTTTACCAATTCCGGGCAGCCGCTCCATCGCCCATATGCGTGAAAATCTCGGCGCAAGCACGCTCAAACTTGGGCCAGACACGGTTAGAAAACTGAACATATTGTTCAGTCCTGAAAAAATAGCGGGCGAGCGCTACACTGCCGAACAGCTGGCAGAAGTAGATACCGAGCAGTTCTGAGAAACATCACGGGCAGTTCTGTAACAAGGATTTCCAGACAACACGCGGCATCTTGCCACAGCGTGTTGGTCTGGGGTTCGCAGCCCAATAGGCTATGGTGGCTGACATAACTATAACGCCAGGGTTTTTTTATGCATCCTCAACATGCATCACTGCACAATGAGTTACATGCCAGGCCTTCCATTTACTTTGATGGGCCCGCCAATCTGCATCATTTTGCTTTTCTCCAGGAGGACAGCGACCGTTCAGCTTTGCTCAGCCAGCTAGCGAACGTCATCGGACAGCCCATGGCATCATCGGCTGCCCAGCAAATTCTGCAGTGTGGTGACATCACCCTGAAGTGGGAACAGCATACCGAGTTTTTCACCCTGACCGTCAAACACCCAGCCAAGTCTGACGGCCCCTTGTGGCCTTCACCACCCGCATTGCTGGAAAGCTTCCTGGAAGAAAACGCCACCGCTATCGTCAGCGCCACCGTTTTACGGGTTGAAGCCTCTCACCAATGGGCCGGCAGCATCGAACACTACGGCTTTAACTATCCGTCAGGTTCACGGGTAGGCAGCGGTGATGCCACCGTCTGGAGCGATTTTCAGCTGACCAATGACAGCACCAACCGGCTGCTACTGATCAATAACGGTTTGGATCGCTTTCGTCTGGGGCGTATGGCCCGCAGGCTGTTTGACATTGAGACCTACCGTATCATGGCCATGCTGTCGCTTCCCGTCGCCAAAAACCTCAGCCGCGAGCTGGAAGAGTACGAAGGATCTCTGAACCGCTTGTCAACACAGCATGCTGAAAACCAGCAGGCCAACCCAGAGCCGTTGCTCAAGGAACTAACCGGGCTTTCCGCCCAGCTTGAACGCTGCGGTGCCCAGACGCGCAAGCGCTTCAGCGCCACTGATGCCTACTCACGCATTGTGCTTGCCCGTGTGGATGAGCTGCGCGAGGAACGGGTCGGCAACTACCCGCGCCTGGGGATGTTTATTTTACGCCGCTTTCAACCCGCCGTGCGCTATTGCGCGGCAATGAACCAACGCCTCGACACCTTGGCCGCCAGCGCAGCACGCCTGAACGACCTGTTGAGAACCCGCACACAGGTAGAAATTGAAGCGCAGAACTCGGCTATTCTTTCCAGCATGAGCGAACGCGCCGAAAGCCAGCTGAAAATACAGAAAGCGGTCGAAGGGCTGTCGATTATCGTCATCAGCTATTATCTGTTCAGCCTTTTCAAGCTTGGCCTGCAAAGCCTGTCTGCGCTTGGCTACGACATCCCCCCGACTACTGCAGCCATGGTGCTGGTGCCGCTAGGTACCTTTATACTCGGCGGACTCACCTGGCATATCTGGCGGGTCAAACAGCATTAGAAATCTTCCCGCTGCAGTTCAACGTCAAAACTGATATCGATCTCCATGGTTCTGCTGTGGTCATAGCCTTCTGCCATGGAGATCAGATAAGGCAGTTCAGCAGTGACTCGGCCAACGGCTCTCCCACGCTCTTCGCCCAGTTCCAGGCTTTCCAGAGTGAAAGGGATATCTTCTTCAGTTCCATAGTGCGGAGTTAAGCTTTTCTCAGGCAGGTACATGACAGAAGCACCGTCCATGGCTTCGCCATTCATCACCCCAAAACTGATGGACAGGGTGCCCTGGGTTTCATAAGTATCGCTACGGTGCCCCTGGATGGTGACATTCATCATTCCCGGCACCAGTTCACTGAAATAGGCTGATGTCTCATTTCCTTCACTGATTATCTGCCAAGTATGTTCTTCTCCATCCAGAGTGCCACTGATCTCATTGGCCATCAGCGCGGGAGGCGCGCAGACAGCCGAGGCCAGAAGTGCTGCACGAAGATATTGTTTTGAACAGATTGATGACGTCATGGCTATCTCCTTATCGAGTAAAGGCTATTAATCCAGCGAGATTCTGGATAACTGACCAGGTTCTATGCGCACTAACTGACCATCTCGGGCTTTGCTGCCAACGATGAGGCGGTACTCACCAGCCTCCACCTCAATGGGTGACTGATCTACGCGACCACTGGCCACCGTCAGCTCGTTATCATCCACCAGCCACCAGGGTGCTGCCAGAGCCGCCTGGAGGCCCTGCTGTAATTGCTGATCATCCTGACTATCAAAATAGACACCGCCTGCCTGGGTGGCCAGTCGGCTAAATTGCGCCTGCAAGCTGGGATCCTCAATCTCAAGCCCAACGATATTCAAGGTGATCTCAATCCCTGATGCCTGCAGGCGTTCAATCGCATCCTGCAGATTGCCGTCACAGGTTTCCTCACCATCAGTAAGCATGACAACCAATCGTGGTTGGTCAGCATAGGCCGCCAGGTCATCAGTAACGGCGAAAAGAGAATCCGCCAGCGGCGTCCGTGCCAGGTTGACGGCCTGTATTTCGGCCATGCTATCGCGTACCAGGGCATGGCTGCCTGAGGCCGCGGGCACCAGTAATTCAGTGGCGCAACTATGGGGTTCAGTATGCCCAAAAGCACGCAGCGCCACGGGCACATGATCTGGAATATGGCTTTCAAGCACCTGCTCGACCATATTTCTGGCCACCTCAATCCGCCTTCCGCCTTCCATGGGCTTCAGCATGGAACCCGAGGCATCAAAAATCAGTTGCACGGCACCTGCCCCTATCACGGGCGCTTCACCTCTTGTTATCTGGATTCGACCTGGTTCAGGCGGTGCCTGGTAACCTGAGGCACCATCCAGACGATAACTCACCGTATCCCGCGCCTCTCGCATGGCCTCTTCAAAGGCGGCGACCAGGTCGCTACGGCCTGTCGCATAGCGATATTGACCATCCCCTACCCTGGCCCAGGCCTGCATCAGGTCCTGATACCAGCGAAGCTCATCCGGTTGGCGCTGATCGCCATGACCAATCGACAGTGAATGGATGCGTGGCCTGACACGAATGAGGTCTTCCCATACACCTATATCCCGTTCAACCACTTCCGCATCCGTTATCAGAAATATAATTTTTTCACCCGGCTGCTGCTCCAAAGCCCGAGTGGCCATGCGCAAAGCTGGCTCTGAATCTGATTCCAGAAAACGCTGATCGTAATGCCCAAGCCCCATGGCCATCATGGCAGGCGTGTCTGCCCATTCTTCCAATAACAGCGGCCCACCCATAGCCATAAGATTAAAGACTTCCTGGCCAGGCTTGATACCTTCAGCGAAGCGCTCCAGTGCCTGGTAGATGGCCGTCTGATGATGCGCCACGCTGCCACTGCCATCCCAAATAAAAACGATGGAACTTGGCGGCTTGCTGATAGTCAACTGATATTCACCGGCTTCAAGCGCTGGCGCCTGTCCCAGACGGCCACCGGGTTTGTTCTGCCAGTGTATGGCATATTGATTTCCCTCTTCATTCGTCAGGCGAACATTCAGTCGCCCACGTAGGGACTCCCTTAGCCAAAGCTGTAGATGATTTTGGCCTTCTTCAATGACCAGAGAAGTTTGCCGGGTATCGCCTGGCTGGCTGAATATTCCTTCTGATAAGACTTCATAATCATTATCAAGCGGGGAGTGGTCGGTTAACTGCTTGGATAGTGCAGACACTTCACCTTCCTGCTCAGTCAACAATGAATTTGCCAGTACCGTTTTCTCCATCGGCCCTTGATAAGTATCAAGCCCCCAGTAACCCAGTATGGATTGACCACTTCCCAGGGTATCCGCCTCAATAGCTATGATCTTGCGCGGAATCCGCCAGCGCGGTTGCCGCTCATCAGCATCATGCACAGGCTCTTCAAACGCCAACTTCAGATAGCGGACCCAGGGTTTTTCGCTAAGCGGAATGCTCGCCTTTCCGGATTCGTCTCTTTCCAGCGGATGATTGGCGATCAATGTCCAGGGGCCGGTGGGGCTTTCTGAAGCGGCATAAAGCTGAACGCGCTCGACTGGGTGCCCTGACCACTCCGGGTCATCCTGCCAGTGAAGCGCCTTTAGACGGGCAGCCCGCTGGTTGGCAAAGGCGAAAACCATTTCAATCTGGCGATCCCTGATCCGCTCACCTTGACGTGCCTTGGCTTCTGTCGGATAGCCACGCTGACCCAGCTTATTTCTCTGGCCAAGCAACCCGTGCAGACTGGCAAGATCGGGCAATGTATACAGCCAGTGCCCGCCATGATCGACCGATAACAGATCATGGTGCTTTTCCGCTAGCGCCCCACGAGGCTCTCCCAGTGCCCGGAACATCCCCGTACCGGTGATCGCACCTGCCCCAGGTGGCTTTCCCCATACCGATAGTGGATGTAATTGCACGTAACGTGCTTCCAAAGGAGCATCCAGAGCAAACACCTGTGCACCCTGGGTCGCACGCAATTCCACCTCCATGATAGGTTGCAGGTCGTTCAGCTGATTGCCTGCCGCAATACCCACCCGACGCCAGCGGGAGGCCACTGCATGCGACGAGCGCTGATTGAACACCAGAGCATGCAGGGTGCCACCATCCCCCGCCAGGCGCAGTGGGGGCAAAGGCTCGCCCATTTCACGCCAACCCAAGGCGCTGGCAGAACTCAGCCCGTCAATCAGGGCTCTGAGCTCTGTGTTACGTCTCTGCCAACGCTTGCCAACGTCTTCCCCCGTATCCGGGTCAATAAAGGCGGCTCCCAGACCACTCCAGGCCAGATCGGTGAGTCCATGATACTCCTGAGCGGCATCTGGCCAGGCAAAAGTTTTCACTGTCTCCGCGTCAGCACTTATCTCAAGTACCAGACGCACATCGTGCTCACCGATGCGTATAAACACCACCAGGCTATCGCCTGAGTTCAGGCCAGGAGGTACTCGAAGCGCCAGAGGAAACGTCTGCTTGCTCTTATCATCCAAACCGATAGATTCTGGCAGACCCTCCAGGTAAGCCTTCTCGTGGCTCAGATGAGAAACCACCGACACCTTCTGTGTGGTATCCAGGGGGTTCGTTACGTCCAGCTGAAGGTTGATCAGCTGACCATGGGGCAGATAAGCCGCAACCTCGTCTTGATCTGCCGCCAGAGTAATGTCGAGCGGCAAGGGGGGTGGCCGCTGTGCGTCCACAATATCGACAGGTTGCGTATTGGGGCCGAACCTTACCTGCATGATGATCGGCTGACCGGCAGGCAGCGTGGCACTGTGCTCGCGTGAGCGGGTATCACGCGTCAGCGGTATTTCACCACCCTTCTCAGTACGTAGCGTGATCCACGTCTGTCCACCGCGAGGCTCTCTTTCCCCTGTGACTACGCCACCGAACAGCAGCAGTTCACGCTGGGTTTCACCTGCGGGCAAGCGCAAATAGCCTTGCTCTACCACTTTCCCTTGTAGCCCAATACTGACGCGAGTTTCGCGAGGGATAAGCGGTGCCTGTTCGGGGGTGGGTGCGGGGGTCACACCATCGCGCAGATCCCAGGGCGGTATCAGCTCAAGCCGTGCCTGATAGGTGGTTTCACTAGCCTGCTGGCCACGCAGCCGCAGTAACCTGTCACCCGGCGACAACCAGAACGACGCCTGCTGGGGTTCGCCCTTGGCGTGTAGCGTCAGGTATTCATTTTGATAACGGGTTTCTCCATCCCATTGCAGCCAAGCGTGGGTGTCCACCTCTTCCGGTGGCATCAAAGTCAGACGAACCCGGTTCCAACCAGGCATATGAAATTGGAAATAGTCTTCGTCATGCACGCGATGAAAATGCCCACTGACCGGCTCACCCAGCCACAGCGGATTGGCGTGACGAGATAGATCGTTGGGTTCTGCTTCATGTCCCGGCGCTTTATGCTCACCCGCTGTCAACGCCAGTGTATAGTCAGATTCATTACCACTAAGCCTCACCAGGTAGCGGCCAGGTAGCAAGCGCAGGTTACTGATTTCAAGCACCTCAGCCTGACTGGCAAAAGCAATGGCACGATCCTCACCCGGATAAAGGGCGTTAAAAGTCAAGACATCCATCTCCAGGCGTTCCGGGCGGAATATTTCCAGACGGTTGCCACGTTGCTGAGTGCGTGTCCGTAGCTGCCATTGGCGGATCTTGGTGCCGGTGTCAAACACGAACCAGGCCTCATCATCCACACCCAAGCGACCCTCAAGAAGCTGCTGCGGCTCCAGCGGATAGGCC
>JBNJGW010000012.1:0-20912 GCA_051748005.1 Pseudomonadota bacterium
CGGGCATAAACATTGAAAGAGAAACCTTCTTCACCGCTGGCCTGACGCTCAACGGCGGCCAGACGCTCTTCAACGTCCCGACTGGCCGCAGCAGGTGCGCTGGAAGCGGGGGCACTTTCCAGGTTCTGCTCGGCGATCTCGGCGCGCCTTTCGGCGTCAGCAGCGCGCTGCTCAGCTGAGGCAATACGCGCTTCAAGCTCCGCCAGACGTTCTTCAATACCGGTGTTGGCGGTGGCGACACTGTTCAGGCCAAAAGAGGCGGCAGCAATGGCAATGGCAAGAGGCGTTTTAAGTGACTTTTTTCTGAATGCGGTTGTAGCGGAAGTGGTTCTGGACGTTATTGTTTGCATGATTCGACAACCTTGTTGTGGTCGTGTCCGAAGTGGCGTTCTCTTCGATCAACACATTATTATTGATTTACACTTTTGAACGGCAGCAGGATCAATTTGCATGGATTGATATGCTAAAGCCGTTGGCAAAACTTAATCGATTAAGTGCGCCAGAGCCAACCCACCAAGGCAAAATATCGACCAATGTCTAACAAGAAACCGCCTAATTCTGATGAAAGCGAAACACATGCTACAAAAGTCTATGTTGAATTTACCTCTCTTGAACAGCTAACTTGTCATCAACGCATCTTAATCGTTTAAGATGCGCTGCAATATCGAAGCTAATCACGTTTTGCACGCTTGAATGAGCACGCCACTGTTTCCATCCCATAAGCGTCAACAACAACAATCAGAGAGGAATGCACCAATGAAAAAGACCCTGATTTCCACTGCCATTGCACTTGCCAGTGCCACCGGTGCTGTTAGCCAGGCACAGGCAGCAGACCTGACCATTTCCTGTGGTGCCGTCGGCGCTGAGCTGACACTTTGCCAGGAAGGCGTTGCCGCATGGGAAGACAAGACCGGCCATGAAGTCGATATTGTTTCCACGCCAAACTCTTCAACCGAGCGTTTATCCCTGTATCAGCAGATCCTGTCGGCCAATTCCAGCGATATAGACGTCATGCAGATCGACGTTGTCTGGCCTGGCCTGCTGGCCAACCATCTGCTCGATCTCAACGAAGCGCTGGGCGAAGATGTCGCTGATGGCCACTTTGAAACCATCGTGACCAATAACACCATCGAAGGTCGACTGGTGGCCATGCCCTGGTTTACCGATGCGGGTGTGCTTTACTACCGCAAGGACCTGCTCGAGAAGCATGGCTTCGAAGCGCCTGACACCTGGCAGGAACTGACCGATATTGCCAAGACCATCCAGGCAGCGGAACAGGAAGAAGGCAACGAGCGTATGCGCGGATTTGTTTTCCAGGGTCGCGCCTATGAAGGTCTGACGGTCAATGCCCTGGAATGGGTCGCCAGTCACGGCGGCGGTAACATCGTCGAAGCTGATGGTGAAATCAGCATCAACAATGAAAACGCCGCTGAAGCTCTGGATCTGGCCGCCTCCTGGATTGGCGATATCTCCCCCAATGGCGTTCTCAACTACACCGAAGAAGAAGCCCGCGGTGTGTTCCAGGGCGGCAATGCCGTCTTTATGCGTAACTGGCCCTATGCCTGGTCACTGGCCCAGAGCGCAGACAGTGACGTACGCGACAAGGTCGGCGTTATCCAGCTGCCTGCCGGGGGTGAGGACGGCCAGAGCGCTGCAGGCCTGGGCGGCTGGAACCTGGCGGTTTCCCGCTACAGCGAGAACCCGGAACTGGCCGCTGACCTGGTGGCCTACCTGACCGGCAGGGAAGAGCAGAAACGCCGCGCTATCCAGGCATCCTACAACCCCACCATTGATGCGCTTTATCAGGATGAGGAAGTGCTTGATGCAGTGCCCTTCTTCGGCACCCTGTACGACACTTTCACCAACGCGGTCGCCCGCCCCTCTGCACCCACCGGCGATGCCTATGGCCGAGTGAGCAACGCCTTCTTCAGCGCCTCCCACGATGTGCTGTCCGGCAACATGACCGGCGCAGAAGCAGTGGAAAGGCTCGAACGCGACCTGATGCGCCTGAAGCGTCGTAACTGGTAAGCGCGGAGCGCCTTATGACAACGTCACTTGATACCGATGCGCCCCAAGGGGCGCGTCTTCCCACACGCCAGGGGCGCAGCACCAAGGTGCGCCGCCAGCGGGTAAAAGCTGCCTGGCTATTTCTGGCTCCCATGCTGATTGCCCTCACGCTGGTGGCGGGCTGGCCGCTGTTCAGAACGTTTTTTCTCAGCCTGACCGATGCCTCGCTATCGGATCTGGGCGACGCCAACATGATTGGTTTCGAGAACTACCTGGTCTACGACAATGGCCGCTGGTTTGGCGTGCTTGCCGATCCTGTCTGGTGGCAATCTGTCTGGAACACGGTGTATTTCTCGATTGTTTCAGTTTCCCTGGAAGTCATTTTTGGCGTCATTGTGGCGCTGATCCTCAACGCCGAGTTCAAGGGTCGCACCATAGTGCGCGCTGCCGTGCTGATTCCCTGGGCCATTCCGACCATCGTATCCGCGCAGATGTGGGCCTGGATGCTTAACGACCAGTTCGGCATCATCAATCATCTGCTGATGATGGCCGGCATTATCGAGGATCCGATCGCCTGGACCGCCAGCGCCACCTACTCCATGTGGGCGGTGATCATGGTCGATGTCTGGAAAACCATCCCCTTTGTGGCTTTGCTGGTGCTTGCCGCCCTGCAGATGCTGCCCAAGGACTGTTACGAGGCTGCCGAGGTCGACGGTATTCACCCAGTACGCGTCTTCTTCAAGGTCACCCTGCCGCTGATTACCCCGGCGCTGATGGTGGCGGTAATTTTCCGCCTGCTGGATGCCTTGCGGGTGTTCGACGTCATCTATGTCCTGACCTCCAACTCGACCAGCACCATGTCGATGTCTGTCTATGCTCGCCAACAGCTGGTTGAATTCCAGGATGTCGGTTACGGCAGCGCTGCGTCTACCCTGCTGTTTTTGATCATTGCCCTGGCCACCATTGCCTACCTCTATGTCGGGCGCAACAAAATTCAACTGGGAGGTGACTGATGAACCAGCGCCAGCTAGCCAAAATTGCCAAACGCGTCGGTTTCTGGGCGCTGATTGCCCTGATCATGGTATATGCCGTATTTCCCTTCTACTACGCCGTGATTACCTCCATCAAACCCTCTGGCGATCTGTTTATGGTCGAGCTGTGGCCGTCCAGGTGGAATCTGGATAATTACGCCCAGATATTCAGCCAGTCGAGCTTTTTGCGCGCAATCCTCAACTCCATCATAGTGGCATTTTCGGTGGTATTTATTGCGCTTTTGTTGGGGATTACCGCTTCCTATGCGCTGGGCCGCGTACGCTTTCGCGGGCGCTCTACCATCATGCTGGTCATTCTTGGGGTATCGATGTTTCCTCAGGTTGCCGTACTGTCTGGACTGTTTGAGGTGATTCGTGCCCTGAACCTCTACAACAATCCGGCCGGCCTGATTCTCAGTTACACCATTTTCACCCTGCCTTTCACCGTGTGGGTGCTCACCACCTTTATGAAAGAGCTCCCCATGGAGCTGGAAGAAGCGGCCATCATGGATGGTGCAACGCCGTGGATCACGATAACCAAGGTATTCCTGCCGCTGATGTGGCCTGCCATGGCCACCACCGGCCTGCTGGCTTTTATCGCCGCTTGGAATGAGTTCCTGTTCGCCCTGACCTTCACCCTGACCGACACCCAGCGTACTGTGCCTGTCGCCATTGCCCTGCTGTCGGGTGGTAGCGCCTACGAGCTGCCCTGGGGGCCGATCATGGCGGCGTCAGTGGTCGTTACTGTCCCACTGGTGGTACTGGTGATCATTTTCCAGCGCCGTATTGTCTCTGGCCTGACCGCCGGTGCGGTCAAAGGCTGATTTCCCCCTAAATGATGGATTCTTTTATGCATGACACAACTTCCTGGTGGCGCGGCGGTGTGATTTACCAGATCTATCCGCGCAGCTTTATGGACAGCCGCGGTGACGGCATTGGCGATCTGCAAGGCATCACCAACAAGCTGGAGTATGTGGCCTCGTTGAACGTGGACGGCATCTGGCTGTCACCGTTTTTCACCTCACCCATGCTAGACTTCGGCTATGACATCAGTAATTACCGTGATGTCGACCCGATGTTCGGCACTCTGGAAGACTTCAAGGCACTGCTGGAGAAGGCCCATTCGCTGGGGCTAAAGGTCATGATTGACCAGGTCATCAGCCATACGTCAGATCAGCACCCATGGTTCCAGGAAAGCCGCCAGAACCGTACCAACCCCAAGGCGGACTGGTTTGTATGGGCGGACCCGAAACCCGATGGCACCCCGCCCAATAACTGGCTTTCCATCTTTGGTGGCCCGGCGTGGACCTTTGATTCGCGTCGCCAGCAATATTACCTGCACAACTTCCTGACCAGCCAGCCGGATGTCAACTTCCACAACCCTGAAGCGCGTCAGGCACAGCTGGATAATATGCGTTTCTGGCTGGAACTGGGTGTCGACGGTTTCCGTCTGGATACTGTCAATTTCTACTATCACGACCAGCAGCTGCGCAACAATCCGCCTGTACCATCAGGAGAATCCAAAACCCTGGGGGCGCCGGAAACCAATCCCTACACCTGGCAGCGCCACGTGTATGATATCAGCCGTCCGGAAAACCTTGATTTTCTCAAGGAACTCCGCGCCCTGATGGACGAATACCCCGGCACCACCACAGTGGGTGAAATTGGCGACGACAATCCGCTGGAACGCATGGCCGAGTACACCGCGGGTGGCGACAAGCTGCATATGGCCTACACCTTTGACCTGCTCAACAAGCCGCACTCCGCCGCCTATCTGCGCGAGGTCATCACCCGCTTCCAGCAGCTGGCTGGCGATGCCTGGCCCTGCTGGGCCACGTCTAATCATGATGTGGTGCGCAGCGCGACCCGCTGGGGTGCGGAGGAAGATCCACGCGCCTATCCCAAGGTAGTCACGGCCATGCTGCTATCACTGCGCGGCAGCGTCTGCCTTTATCAGGGCGAGGAACTGGGCCTGCCGGAAGCGGATGTGTCCTATGATCGCATTCAGGACCCTTACGGCAAGGTGCTCTGGCCAGAGTTCAAGGGACGTGACGGCTGCCGCACACCAATGCCCTGGAACAATGGTCTGCACGCTGGTTTTTCAGTGGTCGAACCCTGGCTGCCGGTTGACCCGCGCCATCTTGGCCTGGCGGTCAGCCATCAGCAGCATGATCCCCAGTCTGTACTTAGCGCTACCGCGCAGCTACTGGCTTTCCGCCGTCAGCACCCGGCCCTGTTTGATGGCGATATAGCCCTGGTTGACGTTGGCGAAGATCTGCTGGGCTTCATCCGCCAATCCGCTGGCGAGAAAATACTGTGTGTGTTCAACCTGACCGGTAAACAGCAAAGCGCATCATTGCCTGTCGCCATCAAGGAAGCATTGAGCGGGCATGGCTTTGATATCCAGCTGGATGGGACCGAACTGACGCTACCCGCTTACCAGGCCGCTTACCTGCTGACGACCTGAGGTCGGCAATATCTGGCAAACGCAGTTAAGGTAGCCATCTACGACAACAATTGATAAAAAGCCGCCAGCGGTCATAACGCTGGTGGCCTGGAAGGAGTCACCCATGGCCAGTGTTACGCTTGAAAAAATCAACAAGGTATTTGGACGCGATCACATCATCAAGGATGTGGACCTCACTATTGGTAACGGCGAATTTGTGGTCTTTGTCGGGCCTTCCGGTTGTGGCAAGTCGACCCTGCTACGCCTGATCGCCGGGCTGGAGTCGATTACCGACGGCGACCTGAAAATCGGTGGCGACGTGGTCAACGAACTGCCCCCCAGAGAACGCGGCGTGGGCATGGTTTTTCAGTCCTATGCGCTCTACCCGCACATGACGGTCTACGAAAACATGGCCTTTGGCCTCAAGCTCGCCAAGGAAAATGCCGAGACCGTCGACGAGCGGGTCATGAGCACTGCCAGAATTCTCCAGCTTGAAGAGCTACTGCACCGCAAGCCCAAGGCCCTCTCAGGTGGCCAACGCCAGCGGGTTGCCATGGGTCGCGCCATGGCCCGGGAGCCCCGCATCCTGCTGTTTGATGAACCGCTTTCCAACCTTGACGCCTCCCTGCGCGTGCAGATGCGAAACGAGATTGCCCGCCTGCATAACCGTCTGGGGTCCACCATGATCTACGTAACCCACGACCAGGTTGAGGCTATGACCCTGGCTGACAAGATTGTCGTGCTTAACGGTGGGCATATTGAGCAGGTAGGCTCACCCCATGAGCTGTACCAGCGCCCGGCCACACGCTTTGTTGCCGGTTTCATGGGCTCTCCAACCATGAACTTCATGCCAGCAACCCTGGTCAGCAGCGACCATCTGGGCTGTCGTATCAATGCCCCGGGCATTGGTGAAATGGCTCTGCCCCAGGATGCTCAGCACCTCAGCAAGGGCGCAGAATTAACGATCGGCGTGCGCCCCGAGCACCTGCGCCTGGCAGAGCCCAGTGCCGATAATCGCTTCGATATTGCCAATGTTGAATATCTGGGTAACGAAGTCTACGTTTACCTTGATCCGAAACAAGGTGATACCCTGATTGTCCATCGCAGCGAAGCCCCCAGCCAATGGAAAGAAGGCCAGACAGTGTCATTGATCCCTGACACCACTCATGTGCACCTTTTTGATCACAACGGCAAGGCGCTCCCGGCCACACGGTCAAACGCTGCGGCTTAGCTTGCAAGCTTTTTTACAGGCCCCCCTGCCTTTGCAGGCCGTCAAGGATGACGATAGCAGGGTTGGGCCGTTATCATCTGACTGTTCTAACTCGTAAGGCAAGTGAGCCAGAACAGTTGACTCATCCACCTGACCAAAAGCACCCAGTGACCCCGTCAGTTTCAATAATGCAGAGTACCCAGGTAATAGCTGGCGCTATAGATTATTAAGGAAGATCGTGACTCCACCACGCCGAATGACACTCAAGGATCTTGCGCACGAACTCGGCGTCTCAACCGCCACTATTTCCAATGCCTTCAATCGGCCTGATCAGCTATCACCTGCCTTGCGCAACAGGGTGCTTGAGAAGGCGCGCCAACTGGGCTATAGCGGCCCGGATGCCAAGGCGCGTAGTCTGCGCACTGGGCGTTCGCGTATTGTGGCGGTTGTGCTGGCTGAAAGCCTGACCTACAGCCTTAACGACGCCGTTGCCAGTGAGTTTCTGTCTGGCGTTGCCGAAGTGCTCGACGCCCACGGCCACACACTGCTGCTGTTGCCAGGGCGCGGCCATGCCTCGCAGCCGCCGGGATCAGGAAATATTGCCGATGGCTTTATCGTTTACGGCCTGATGCCCAATAACCAGCTAATCAGCGAGCTCCCCCCCCAGCGGCCGTTGGTATCGGTGGATTTCGATATTGCAGGCTCTCCAGCCATTCATATCGACGACACCGCCGCCAGCCAGCATATTGCTGAACATGCCCTGCGCCAGCGTCCCAAGCGGCCCGCCATTATTAACCTGCGTTTGACTGAGCAGGCCTGCAACGGGCGAATTACCCCAGAACATCGCTTCCTTCCCCATAGCAGCACCATCAGCCGTGCACGCCTTAGCGGTTTTCACCAGGCACTCAAAGCCAGCGGTTTTGCACTGCAACAGGTGCCGATGTGGAATATCGAGGAAAACACCTTCGGGGTCTGTGCGCCGGTCGTCGAAGAGATCCTGGACCAGCCTGAGGATCAACGGCCTGATCTGCTGCTATGCATGTCTGACCGCATTGCGCTGACGGTGCTGACCTGCGCCGAACAGCGCGGCATACGCGTACCGGAGGACCTGCAGATTACCGGATTTGACGGTATCGCTGAAGGCCAATACCGCGCCCCACGGCTTACCACCGTGCGCCAGGACAGTGTCGAAAAGGGTCGCATTGCCGCCCAGATGATTCTTGGCAAGCTGCCGATGGCCCCTCAGGAACTCACCACCGAGCTGATTATCGGCGAAAGCTGCCCATAAAAGCTCACTAAAAAGCCCGCCGGGATCAACTTCCGGCGGGCTTTTCTGCTTTCAAGACAACAGGATACCTAGGCGTCAGCCTTTGACAGCCTGCATGGCCAGGGCGGTATCAATCATCCGATTGGAGAAGCCCCACTCGTTGTCATACCAGGCCATGATTTTCACCAGGCGTCCGTTGACCCGGGTGTGATTGGCATCAAAGGTTGATGAGTGGGCATCGTGGTTGAAATCAATCGACACCAGCGGCTGAGCGTTGACCGCCAGTACGGCTGAGCCTTCTGCGGCCTTTTCAACGATGGCGTTGATCTCTTCCTTGCTGGTATCGCGACTGGCGTTAAAGGTCAGATCCACCAGCGAAACGTTGATCACCGGTACCCGCACCGCCAGACCATCAAACTTGCCAGCCAGTTCTGGTAGCACCAGTCCCACGGCAGCTGCCGCCCCGGTTTTGGTAGGAATCATGGAATGGGTTGCACTGCGTGCCCGGTAAGGGTCAGAGTGGTACACATCCGATAGATTCTGGTCGTTGGTATAGGCATGCACCGTAGTCATCAGACCGTTCTCAATGCCGACGGCATCGTTAAGCGCCTTGGCAATCGGCGCCAGACAGTTGGTGGTGCAGGATGCGTTAGACACCACCTTGTGCTCAGGCTTCAGCACCTGCTCGTTAACACCAAACACAATGGTGGCATCCGCATCCGGGCTAGGCGCCGAAATCAGCACCCGCTCTGCGCCCGCTTCAATATGCTTGGCTGCCGCGTCACGTTTGGTGAACAGCCCGGTGCATTCCATAACCAGATCCACGCCCATTTCTTTCCAGGGCAACTGGGCAGGATCACGCTCCGATAGAATCGCTATGCGCTGCCCATCCACCTGCATACTCTCTTCGTCATGCTCGACGGAAAACCCGAAATGGCCATGAACCGTATCGTGGCGCAGCAGATGCGCATTCATTGACGGGTCGCCCAGGTCATTGATGGCTACGACCTCCAGACGATCCCGGTAACCATTCTCATACACGGCGCGCAACACATTACGGCCAATCCGGCCGAAACCATTAATGGCAATTCTTATTGTCATGAGGTCACCTTTTGTCGTTGAGCGGCTGTTGAAAGCCACTGCATGGATGAAATGTTGTAAAAAAACAAAAAATTGCTAAACATACCTATAAAAAATATCGAAAACCTATAGCAAAGCCTTGATTAACGCTCTTTAAGGCAAATATATGGCCCTTATGTGGTAAAATTACTACACAACGACTATCTTAGTCCACTATTAGATCGTCAACAACGCTTCTCACAACAACACTGATATGAGGTTTACCCAAATGAGTACCGCCACCAACCCCACGCCTTCTTCCACCCATACACCCAAGCAGTCATCACTTGCATTACGTCGCACCAAGATTGTCGCGACGCTTGGCCCTGCCAGTGACCGGCCAGGCGTGCTGGAAGCCATGCTGAAAGCAGGTGTCGATGTAGTTCGGCTGAATTTCTCCCATGGCGCACCAGACGATCATCGTCGCCGATTGACGGAAGTACGCCGTCTGGCGGAACAGCTAGGCCGCAGCGTGGCTGCTCTGGGTGACCTGCAAGGCCCAAAAATCCGCATTGCCCGTTTTGCTCAAGGCGCCATTCACCTCAAGGAGGGCCAACCCTTTGTGCTGGATATGGCGCTGGACGAAAACGCTGGCAGCCTCGAGAGCGTTGGCTGTGACTACAAGACCCTGGCTGAAGATGTCAGCGTCGGCGATCGCCTATTGCTGGATGATGGTCGCGTCGTGCTTGATGTGACGGCCGTTCAGGGCCAGCAGGTGCATACTCAGGTTCATGTGGGCGGCAAGCTTTCCAACAACAAGGGCATCAACAAGCAGGGAGGCGGACTATCAGCACCGGCCCTGACTGAAAAAGACAAGGCCGACCTGAAAACTGCTGTGGAGATCGGTGTGGATTATCTGGCGGTTTCCTTTCCACGCTCAGCGGCGGATATGCAGGAAGCGCGGAAACTGCTGGGCGACGCTGGCCGTGAAATTGGCCTGGTCGCCAAGCTGGAACGCGCCGAAGCCGTCGCCAGCGACGAAACCCTTGATGGCATTATCAACGCTTCTGAAGCCGTCATGGTGGCCCGTGGTGACCTGGGCGTGGAAATTGGCGATGAAGCCTTGATAGGCACTCAGAAACGCATCATCAAGCACGCCAGAACCCTTAACCGCGCGGTGATCACAGCGACCCAGATGATGGAGTCGATGATTGAATCACCGCTACCCACACGCGCTGAAGTGTTTGACGTGGCCAATGCCGTACTCGATGCCACGGATGCTGTCATGCTGTCTGCCGAGACAGCGGCGGGCGACTACCCGGTTGAAACCGTGGAAGCCATGAACCGGGTCTGCCTTGGCGCCGAGCGCGAGCGGGTTGCCCAGGAGTCAGGCCACCGTATTCATGAAGGCTTTGAACGGGTCGATGAAACCATTGCTCTTTCCGCCATGTATGCCGCTAACCACATGGCCGGCGTGGATGCCATTGCCTGCATGACATCCACGGGTTACACCCCGCTGATTGCGTCACGCATTCGTTCAGGCTTACCGATTGTCGGCCTGGCCCACAGCCCGATTGCCCAACGGCGTATGGCGCTTTATCGCGGCGTGGTATCACTGCCCTTTGATACTTCAGAAATCGCCGCCAAGGACGTCAACCAGGCCGCCATGCAGTTGCTTGTCGACCATGGCTTGGCACACCCCGGCAAACACGTCATTCTGACTCGTGGTGACCACATGAATGCCCATGGTGGCACCAACACCATGAAAGTGATGGCCGTAGACGCAGAATAACGACGAACCCACCCGGAGAGCTTCGCCATGCCTGATATCCGTCCACCCCGTCAAGCCGTGCGTACCCTGCAGAGTCGCAAGCGCATTGCGCTGATCGCCCATGACGGCAAGAAAACCGAGATGCTTGAATGGGCCACTCGCTGGCAGAAGACACTCAGCCAGCACAGCCTGATCGGCACTGGCACAACCTCCGGGCGGCTCAAGCAGACGCTGGGCTTGGAAGTCGAAGGCTTGATGAGTGGGCCGCTGGGCGGCGACCAGCAGATTGGCGCCAGGATTGCCGAGCAGCAGCTGGATATCCTGATCTTCTTCTGGGACCCCTTCGCTCCTCAGCCTCACGACCCGGACGTCAAGGCCCTGCTGCGCCTGGCCGCGCTGTGGAATGTCCCGGTTGCCTGTAACGCTGCCAGCGCCGACTTCCTGCTTTCATCGCCTTACCTCAGTGAATGCTACGATATGGCCATTCCTGACGCCGAGGCCTGGACTCAGGCGCGCACGGTTTAACGTCTTGAGCCGACACAGGTTTTTAAGAAACCGGCGTTTACAAACAGGGGCTAGCGGGTTCGCAGGTGGCGCGACACGACCTGCTGCCCACGCAGGTACTTACCCTGGATAGCCTTCAGGGCACAATCCAGGGTGAGCTCTGCAATGCGGTCATAGTCCTGCGACGCTGAATTCACCGCCTGGGGCAAGAAGTCCAACAGCCGATGGTCACCAAAGGTTGCCAGCCGCATCCGGTCAGGCAAACCGCCGCGTTCCAGAAAGACATCAAACACCCCTTCCAGCAGCACATAAGACGCCGTCACTAGCGCATCCGCGCCGCCTTTTTCATCCAGCAGTGAAGCGGCAAGACGAGCGCCCTCGCTGCGCTCATATTGCGTGCCACTCAGAACCAGCGGCTCGATGGCACTGCCTTGCAGTGCTGCTTGAAAACCCATCCGCCGTTCACGGCTGATAGACAGGCCCGGCATGGCTTCCAGCCACGCCACTCGCTGCGTACTGTCGGTAATCACCGAACGCGTCAGCGTATAAGCGGCTTCCCTGTCATTACTGACCACGCTGGCAAAGCGCATGGGCGCAAGCCCGCGATCCATGCCCACCACGTACCAGCCTTCATCAATCAGGTCGGCGTAAAAAGGGTCGTCCTCGGCCAGGCAGCTGGCAGTAATCAACACCTCACAGCGCTGCGCACGCAGCGCCAGCGCCAAGGTGCGCTCACTGTCAGCGCAGTCATCAGAGCTCACCACTAACAGCTGGTAACCTCGCTCGCGGGCACCGCGCTCCAGGCGTTTTGCCAGCCGCGCATAGCTGATATTTTCAAGATCAGGCACGATCAAGCCAATCAGCCGGCTTGCGCCACGGCGCAACGCTGCTGCCTGAGGGTCAATGTGGTAGCGATGCTGGCGCACCACCACCATGACTTTTTCAATGGTAGCGGCGCTGATTCTACGCTTCTCAGCCTGACCATTGATTACATAGCTCGCCGTCGTGCGCGATACGCCCGCAAGCCGGGCAATGTCGGCAAGTGTCATGCAATTCTCCCTTTGGTTGCCGGTATAGTTTATCAGCCGTTTCACCTAACCCCGACTAAAGTCTAGAAAGACAGCCCTTGTGTCTTTTAGTGAATCGATTCAGCATAGCAACTAACCATAGGTGACACGATTCATCCAGTTAACTTCAATAATAAACGACTAACGTCTTATGTGTAGAGAACTTTCGCCACGTGCAGACGTTGCCTGAGCGCGTTTACAGGAGATCCCAATGTTGACTCTCAGCCCCGATGATATCTTGCTCGACTGCCATGCAGACAACTGGCAAGCGGCGCTCGACAATGCTGCCCAGGCGCTAACCGAGGCTGGCCTGGTAGAGGCTGATTACCGTAACGGCCTGCATGCCCGCGAAGCGCAGTCGTCAACCTATTTGGGTAATGCGATTGCCATCCCCCATGGCACGCCAGAAAGTCGCCAGCATGTAAAGCGCACCGGCGTACGTGTACTGCAGTTTCCCCATGGGGTTCAGTGGCATGACGGTCAGACGGTCCATGTTCTGGTAACCATTGCCGCCCAGAATGACGAGCATCTGGATATCCTGCGTCAGCTGACCCATGTATTGGATCGTGATGGCGTGGCCAATCAGCTGGCCAGCGCCCAATCCGCCACCGAGATAGCACGACTGCTATCCAAACCAACGCTTGAACCGCGCCTGGATGGCGATACGCTGTGCGTTAACTTCCCCGCCCGCGACCCGCAAGAACTCGCCCTGGCTGCTGCCGCCCGGCTGCGCCAGAGCGGCAGCGTCGATAATGCCTTTATTAGTGCCGTTGCAAACGCCCAGCCTCAATGGCTTGGCCAGGGCCTGTGGTTTGCAAGTCACACTCAAGGTGTCAGTCATCCGGCATTGGGCGTGGCGACACCCGCTGACCCGCAACTGGAGCATGAAGGGCACCCGGTTCATGCCTTGTTCTGCCTGGCCGCCAGCGGTGATGCCCACCGTCCCCTGCTTGAACAGGTACTGGCAGTGCTGGAAAACGGCGCAAGCGACCGTCTGCCAGGTAAAAGCAGAGCCGAACTGCTCGCCGCTCTGGCCGGTGAAACGGCCAATACCCAGACGCGCCGGGTACGTGTCTTGAACCCCCATGGCCTACACGCCCGACCGGCCAAGCAGTTGGTCCAGGTTGCCCGGGGGCAATCCATGGCGATCAAGGTGCGTCTGGAAGAAGGCAACGCGACGCCGGTGTCCGCCGCCAGCCTGACCAAAGTGATTGGCCTGGGCGCACGGCGCGGCCAGTGGCTGATTCTGTCTGCCGAAGGCGAGCATGCAAGTACAGCGCTGCAAGCGGTTGCCACTGCTGTAGAAGATGGCCTGGGCGAAAAAGTAACTCCCTTTGACGCTGGCTATGAAACACCAGCTATCAGCGACGCAGGCCAATCCACGGTGGCTCCTCTGGTTGCCGACACGCCCCACACAGGCGTTGCCGCCTCGCCTGGCCTGGCCATTGCACCGGTGTTCGTGATTCGCCCGATGCAGTTTGACTACCCTGAACATGCCAGCGATTCCGAGGATCAGATCCGCCGCCTGGAAGCAGCCTTGAAGGAAGGCGCCGCTCAACTGCAGGCGCTGGTTCACCAGGCCCCGGGTGGCGAAGTGGCCGATATTCTTTCCATGCACGAAGAGATGCTTGACGACCCTGAGCTGCACCACGCGGCCATTGAGGCGATTGGCGAAGGGCGTTCAGCCGAAGCGGGCTGGTGGAATGCCATTGAAACCGCCGCCCATGCTCAGGAAATGCTGGCTGACCGCCTGTTGGCTGAGCGCGCCGCCGACCTGCGCGACGTTGGCCGCCGTGTGCTGGGTGTACTGTGCGATGTCCAGCTACCCGAGCCGCCTGATCACCCGTATATTCTGGTGATGGATGACATCGGCCCCTCTGATGTTGCCCGCCTGGATACTTCACGTGTACGCGGCCTGCTGACCGTGCGCGGCGGCGCCACTGCCCACAGCGCCATTCTGGCCCGCGCTTTGGGTATTGCTGCCGTCGTCGGCGCCGGTGACGCCGTGATGGCGCTGCATAACGGCAGCATGATGATCCTGGATGGGGAGCGTGGCCGGGTTATCTCCCAGCCCTGCGAAGAACGCCTGCAGCGCGCGGAGCAACAGCTTCTTGACCAGCAACAGCGAGAAGCTGATGCCTGGGCGCTGCGTTTTGAGCAGGCCCAGACCCGTGATGGCCACAGGGTCGAAGTAGCCGCCAACCTGGGCAACACTGCCCACGCCGCTGACGCGGTTGAACGTGGCGCCGAAGGCGTTGGCCTGTTGCGCACCGAGTTCCTGTTTATGGCCCACGCCAGCGCTCCGGATCTGGCTACCCAGATTGCCGAATACCGCCAAGCCACCGATGCCCTGAATGGCCGCCCGCTGGTGGCGCGCACCCTGGATGTCGGGGGCGACAAGCCGCTGCCCTATTGGCCGGTCCCCCAGGAAGACAACCCTTTCCTGGGCCTGCGTGGCATTCGCCTGGCGCTGACCCAGCCGGACGTGCTGGAAACACAGATCCGTGCGCTGCTGATGGCAGCCGTCGGCCGTCCGCTACGCATCATGCTACCGATGGTCAAGGATGTGGATGAATTCCGCGCCGCCAAGGTGATCTACGACCGTCTGCTCAGCGAGATCCCTGTGGCTGAGCGCGCCAGCGATATACAGCTGGGAATAATGATCGAAGTGCCTTCCAGCGCTCTATTAGCACCGACACTCGCGGCCGAGGTGGATTTCTTCTCTATCGGCACTAATGACCTGACCCAATACACCCTGGCCATTGACCGTGGCCACCCGGAGCTGTCTGCCCAGGCTGACGGCCTGCACCCCGCTGTACTGCGCCTTATCCAGATGAGCGTCGATGCTGCGCACGCTCACGGCAAATGGGTCGGCGTATGCGGCGAACTGGCTTCGGACGCCATGGCCGTGCCAGTGCTGGTAGGTTTGGGCGTTGATGAGCTGTCCGTCAGCGCACGCCAGATACCGCTGGTCAAGGCGCGCCTGCGTGAGTTTGACCTTGCCGATGGCAAAGCCAGCGCCCAGCTAGCGCTGAGCAAAGCCACCAGTCACGAAGTGCGCGATGCTTTGGAGGCCTGCTGATGGCTCAGATCGTGTGCATTACCCTCAACCCGGCGCTGGATTTAGCGTTCAACCTGGAAACGCTGACACCCGGCCAGGTGAATCGCCCCGATAGCGTCCAGCTTGAAGCCGCGGGCAAGGGCGTTAACGTGGCTAGGGTGCTGGCAAGTCTTGGCCACGAGGTGATTGTCAGCGGTTTCCTTGGCCAGGATAACGACGCCCCGTTCAGCCTGGCCTTTCCCCACTACGGCGTCGAGGATGCTTTTGTGCGGGTGCCCGGCAGCACCCGTATTAACGCCAAGCTGGCGGAAAAAAGTGGCCGTGTGACAGACATCAACGGCCCCGGCATGCCGATTGCGCCCGTCCACTTGGATGCTTTACGCCAAACCTTGGGCAATCTTTTTCAGCGTACCTCACCGCCCCAGGCGATCGTCGTCGCGGGCAGCCTGCCGCCGGGGTTTGACCAGGCGTGTTTTGTGCAACTACTCGCCAGCCTGAAAAGCTACGGCGTGCCGCTATGGATAGACACCAGCGGCCCGGCACTGCTGACCGCCATTGCCGCCGGGCCTAGCGCCGTAAAACCCAACGAGACGGAACTCGCCGATTGGGCGGGTGGCACCCTCCATTCTCACCAGCAGCGCCAGGCCGCGGCCCAACGCCTGCACGCCAGCGGCATCGAGCACGCGTTGATTTCCGCAGGCGCGGAAGGCGTTTTATGGATCAGCTCACAGGGCATCTGGCAGTCCACGCCGCCTGGCGTCAACGCCACAAACACCGTCTGTGCGGGCGATACCTTTGTGGCTGGCATGCTCCACGGGCTGCTTAGCGGCTTCACCCCACACGACACCCTTCGCTTCGCAACGGCACTCTCTGCCGAAGCGGTTCGCCACATTGGCGTGGGCAACCCCTACGCCGACGACTTTGACTTACTCCAACAACAGACTTTGGTACGGCGTCTTGACGACGTCATCACCGAGGGAGCCACGCGATGAACCTGATTCTGATTACCGCCTGCCCCAGCGGCATGGCGACTACCTTCCTGGCCGCCAAGCGCCTTGAACAGGCAGCCACGCAAATGGGCTGGAACGCTCATGTGGAAATGCACGGCGAGGTTGCGCCGCTGCAGGCCGCCAGCGCCGAGCAGATTGCCCATGCCGACCTTATCGTGGTCGCAGCCGACCAGGTTCCTGCCCCGGAACGCTTTGCGGGCAAACGGCTCTTCCGCGCGCCAATCGCCAGCGCCCTGCCCGACCCCAGCGCCTTCTTAACCCAGGCCAAACGCGAGGCGCCGATTTACACCCCGCCTGCAAGCGCCGCGACTCCAGCAGCCGCCAGCACCACCGGCGGCAAGAAGATTGTGGCAGTGACCGCCTGCCCCACCGGGGTGGCCCATACCTTTATGGCCGCGGAAGCACTTGCCGAAGCTGGTAAAGCGATGGGGCACGCCATTCGCGTGGAAACCCAGGGCTCGGTAGGCGCTCAGGATCGCTTGACGGAAGAAGAGATCGCCGACGCTGATGTGGTGGTCCTGGCCTGCGATATCGACGTAGACCCGGCACGTTTTGCTGGCAAGCGGGTGTATCGCACCTCAACCGGCAATGCGCTAAAAAAGCCGCGCCCCACCCTGGAAACCGCCCTGGTTGAAGCCAGTGTAGAAAACAACAGCAGTGCGAATACGGGCAGCGCGAACAAGAGCGTAAAAGAGAAAGGCATTTATAAGCACCTGCTGACCGGGGTGTCGTTTATGCTGCCGATGGTGGTGGCGGGCGGCCTATTGATTGCGCTGTCGTTTGTCTTCGGTATTGAAGCCTTCCAGGAAGAAGGCACCCTGGCCGCCGCGCTTATGGAAATTGGCGGCGGCACGGCTTTCGCGCTGATGATCCCCGTGCTGGCAGGCTATATTGCCTATTCCATTGCTGACCGCCCCGGCATCGCTCCAGGTATGATTGGCGGTATGCTGGCGTCAAATATCGGCTCCGGGTTTATTGGCGGCATTCTGGCAGGCTTCCTGGCAGGCTATGTGGCCCTGGCGGTGGCCCGCTATGTCAAACTGCCTTCCAGCATTGAGTCGCTCAAGCCGATTCTTATCATCCCTCTGGTGGCCAGCCTCGTCACTGGTCTGACCATGATCTATGTGATTGGCGAGCCCGTAGCGGCCTTGCTTGACGCGCTGACCAGTTTCCTCGAATCCATGGGTTCAACCAACGCGGTACTGCTCGGCATTCTGTTGGGTTCGATGATGTGCTTTGACCTCGGCGGCCCAGTCAACAAGGCGGCCTATACCTTTGGTGTGGGCCTGCTGGCTTCAGAAACCTACGGCCCCATGGCCGCCATCATGGCGGCAGGCATGGTGCCCGCCATTGGCATGGGTATTGCCAGTTTCGTGGCGCGCCATAAGTTTTCTGAACCTGAGCGTGAGGCGGGCAAGGCATCTCTGGTGCTCGGCTTCTGCTTTATCAGCGAAGGCGCTATTCCCTTTGCGGCAAAAGACCCGCTGCGGGTTATCCCTGCCTGCATGCTAGGCGGTGCGCTGACCGGCGCGCTTTCCATGCTGGTAGGCGCACAATTGATGGCCCCTCACGGCGGTATCTTTGTCCTGCTGATTCCTAACGCCATTACTCCTGTACTGCTCTATCTGGGTGCTATTGTGGCGGGCTCACTGGTAACCGGCTTGGGCTATGCATTTATCAAACGCGGCGCGGCTCAAGTCGCTGTGGCCAGCTAAACGCTTCACCTCCAGCGCTGGGTAGGCAACGGCCTACTCAGCGCTTATCCTGCTACAGCCGTTCTCCCTAACAGCATTGACTACCTCTCCAACACCATCCGCCACGATTTATTAGCAATTTTTTAGCGATAATCTGCTTATCTGTTGCTTCAGACGGGGTTTTATGTAGTATTTTTACATAAATAAAGACTTGTCCGAGCTACCACATCGCTCGCGTCATCAATAACGATCTATAACAACAGGACCGCCTTCTATGTTTCAACTCACTCGCAGCGTGACCTGGCAGGCCCTTGAACGCCTGCACGACACCACCGCCAACGACCGCATTCGTGATTACTTCACCAATGACCCGCAGCGCTTTGAAAAGATGAGCCTGCGGGTGGGCGGCCTCTTCCTGGATTACTCCAAGCATCACGTCTCGGATGAGGTGCTCAACAAGCTGCTGGAACTGGCCGACCATTCCGCTCTGGTGCAGCGCCGCGCGCAGATGTTTTCGGGCGATATTATCAACGTCACTGAGAACCGCCCGGTACTGCACACTGCGCTGCGCAACCTAAGCGCTGACGCCGTGCACGTCGACGGCAAGGATGTCATGCCAGAAATCAACCGCACCCGGGAACAGATCAAGCAGTTTTCAGAAGCGGTCAGAAGCGGTGAATGGAAAGGCTATAACGGCCAGCGCATCAAGGACGTGGTCAATATCGGTATTGGCGGCTCGGATCTTGGGCCCAACATGGCGGTGCGCGCCCTGCTCAAATATCGCCACCCGGAGCTGCATTTCCACTTTGTTTCCAACGTCGATGGCACCCATATCCAGAAGGTGCTGTCGCGGCTCGACCCGGCCACCACCCTGTTTATTGTCTCGACCAAGACGTTTTCCACCCAGGAGACCCTGCTCAACGCCAAGACGGCGCGGCGCTGGTTCCTGGAAAATGCCGGCGAAGATGCCGACGTAGGCGCCCACTTTATTGCCGCTTCCACCAACCGCAAGGCGGCAATGGAATTCGGCATACGTGAAGAGAACGTGTTTGAGTTCTGGGCCTGGGTGGGCGGGCGCTATTCCATGTGGTCGTCGATTGGCCTGCCGATTGCGCTTTCGGTGGGCTTTGAAGGCTTTATCGAGCTACTGGAAGGCGCCCATGAGATGGATCGCCATTTTATCGAAGCGCCCTTCTCGCAGAATATGCCGGTGCTGATGGCGCTGATCGGGATCTGGTACATCAACTTTGTTGGCGCTGAAACCCAGGCCATCGTGCCCTATGATCAAGCCCTCAACCAGCTACCCGCCTTTCTGCAGCAGCTGGATATGGAATCCAACGGAAAGTCGGTGGACATTTTCGGCCACCCGGTCAACTACAAGACCGGCCCGATTGTCTGGGGGCAGACCGGCTCCAACGGCCAGCACGCCTTCTTCCAGCTTCTGCACCAGGGCACCCGCTACGTGCCGATTGATTTTATTGCCTCGCTGAAACCCGAACCCGGCATGGAAGACCATCATTTTGCGCTACTCACCAATATGCTCGCCCAGGCCAACGCCTTTATGGAAGGTAGCCAGGGAGACAGTAAAGAGTTGAGCCAGCACGACCCCTATAGCTGCCCCGGCAATCGGCCTTCCAGCACCCTGCTACTGGACGAGCTTACGCCCAAAAACCTGGGCGCCCTGATCGCCCTCTACGAACACAAGGTGTTTGTGCAGGGCGTGATCTGGAATATCAATTCCTTTGACCAATGGGGCGTGCAGCTGGGCAAACGGATTGCCGGTGAAATCAGCGAGCGGATTGACACCAATGCCGCCGACTTTGATGCCTCCACCCAGGGGCTACTGGAGCTGGTGCGCGGGCACTTCCCCAGCGGCAACAGCGAGCAGACAGGCGCATCAACAAAGCCAGCCAGGAAAACCAAAGCTCGCTCTTGAGTTCCCTCTCCTGAATCAGTCACCTCCGCCTGCCCCAAGTGTACTAAAGGGCAGGCGGAGCACTTGACGCCTCAACGGCGCTGAAAGCGTGATAAAATCAACCGCTTTATTTGGCCGCTTGCAGGTGCCCGATCCGTGCTTTCCAATATTCGCATTATCCTGGTACAGACCTTTCACCCCGGCAATATCGGCGCCACAGCGCGCGCCATGAAAACCATGGGGTTAACCCGACTGGTGCTGGTTAATCCAAGGGCCTTCCCCGACGCCGAAGCCACTCGGCTGGCCGCTGGGGCAAGCGATGTGCTCGACAGTGCCCAGGTAGTCAGCTCCCTCGAAGAAGCGGTCAGCGGCTGCGTGCAGGTTGTTGGCGCCAGCGCCCGCTTACGCAGCATGCCACTCCCTCACTTTGATGAGCCAGACGATATGGCCCAAAGCGTGATGGATAACGCCCAGCACCAGCCGGTGGCCCTGGTATTTGGCCGTGAGCGTTCCGGACTGACCAACGCCGAAATCCGCTGCTGCACCCATCAGGTCAGCATTCCGGCCAACCCTGACTACGGCATTCTCAACCTGTCTCAAGCGGTGCAGATTCTGGCCTATGAGCTCCATCGCAACTGGCGGCGCCGCGCAGACAGCGGTTTTGTCTATCAGACACCCAGCGAAGCCATACCGCCTACCCGCGAGCAGTTCGGACATTTTCAGGATCACCTCAGCCAGGTAATGCAGCGTAGCGGCTTTCTTACTCAGCCCCACGCCCGCACCGAAGAGCAGCTCCAGGCACTGTTTGCCAGAGCCGAACCTAGCCGCAAGGAGCTTTCCCTGCTGCGCGGCTGGTTAAGCGCTCTGGAT
>JBNJGW010000012.1:21012-41705 GCA_051748005.1 Pseudomonadota bacterium
CACGCCCGCACCGAAGAGCAGCTCCAGGCACTGTTTGCCAGAGCCGAACCTAGCCGCAAGGAGCTTTCCCTGCTGCGCGGCTGGTTAAGCGCTCTGGATGCTCACCTTCCCCAGCAGTCGGATAGTTAATCAACGCTAGCTGAGCCGTAATAGTTGATATAAAAAAGGCAGCCTCGAATCGCAGGCTGCCTTTTCAGTTCTTGCCAAGTCTGTTTTCTGGCGGCTAGAGCATCATGGCCGCCAGCCAGCCAAAACCGATCAACGGCAGGTTGTAGTGTAGAAAGGTCGGTACCACGCTATCCCAGATGTGGTCATGCTGGCGGTCGACGTTCAGCCCCGAGGTGGGCCCCAGAGTAGAATCCGATGCCGGTGAGCCAGCATCGCCCAGCGCTGCAGCAGTGCCCACCAGCACCACGGTAGCCATCGGTGAAAAGCCAAACTGCAGGGCCAGCGGCACAAAAATCGCTGCAATAATCGGTATGGTGGAAAATGACGACCCTATACCCAGGGTGATAAAGAGCCCAACCAGCAGCATGATCAGCGCCGCCAAACCGCGATTATCGCCAAATACCGCAAAAGCACTTTCCACCAGGGCGTCAATGTCGCCGGTGGTTTTCATAACCTCGGCAAAGCCCGCCGCTGAAATCATGATAAAACCAATCAGCGCCATCATGCGCATGCCGCTGGTAAACAGGTCGTCGGCCTCGCGCCATTTGAAGATGCCGCCCAGCGAGAGCAAGGCCACGCCTACCAGACCACCCAGAATCATCGAGCCGCTATACAACTGCAGCCCCAGCGCTGCCACGATGGCCACGCCTGACATAATCAGACCCAGCCTATGCGGCTTGGGCGTGCCGGTATGGCTGTCGCCCCCCTGCTGTGAATGCTGGCTGGCTACCTCCAATGCCTGATAATGACGCGGTTTGCGATAGCTCCAGAACAACGCCATCACAAGCCCTATGGCCATACCGCCCACGGGAATGGCCATGGCCAGCGGCACCATGGAGCGGGTCACTTCCAGCCCCAAAGGCGCCCCGGCGCTGTTCAGGTTAGCCAGCAGGATGTCATTCAGGAAGATGGCTCCAAAGCCCACCGGCAGCAGCATATAGGGTGCGGTCAGCCCGAAAGTGAGCGCGCAGGCAACGGCACGGCGGTCAAGGTTGAGCTGATTCATAACCTTGAGCAAAGGCGGAATCAGGATCGGAATAAAGGCAATATGCACTGGAATCAGGTTCTGGGAAAACACCGCCACCAACAGCACGGCGCTGAGTAGCAGGGTTTTCACCCTGGCCTGCTGGGCAGCATTGGCTTCCTGACCTAACAGGCTTATCAGACGCAGCGCCAGCATATCCGGCAGGCCAGAACGTGAAATAGCCACCGCAAAAGCCCCCAGGGTGGCATAGGCCAAGGCAACCTGCGCGCCACCGCCGACCCCGGTATTGAAGGCATCCAGCGTCTGTTCAAGCGACAAGCCCCCTACCAGACCACCCACCAGCGCCCCGGCCACCAAAGCAAACACCACGGACACCCGGGCGAGCGAAAGTGCCACCATCACCAGTACAGCAAGAATAACCGCGTTCATCCTAACTCCAGCAGTGTTAATGAATTATCAAGTTCACAAAAGCCGGAGATTCTATCAGATCATAACGCCTTCGGTAGTCGAATTTGCCATTCTTCCGGTTCAAGCATAGCGCAGCGCAAGTTCAGTTCAGCTCAAGCAGGTTCAGGCAATCAATAGCAATCACCCTTTCTTCATCAGTGGGAATGACCCAGATGCCCACCCGGCTATCGGCGGATGATATACAAGGGGCGCTTTGCTGATTGGCGCTGTCATCCAGCTGCATACCCAACCATTCACACTGGGCGACGATCTTGGCCCGCACCTTTGCGGCGTGCTCGCCCACCCCGGCGGTAAATACCAACTGCTCCACGCCGCCCAGGGCACCGGCCAAACTGGCAATTTCCCGCGCAGCTCGGTAGCAATAGAGCTCTATGGCTTCGCTCGCCTCAGGGGCATCGCTTTCCAGCAGTTCACGCATATCGCTGCTGATGCCGGACACCCCCAGAAGGCCTGAGCGCTTGTAAAGCAGGGTGGAAACCTCCTCCAGACTCATACCTTCATGGCTGGCCAGATGCAGCACTAACCCAGGGTCAAGAGAGCCCGAGCGCGTTCCCATCGGCAAGCCATCCAGGGCGGTGAATCCCATGGTCGAGGCAACGCTGACACCCTCGCGGATGGCACACATGCTGGCGCCGTTGCCCAGATGAGCCACAATCACCTTGGAGCGTGGCGCATCAGCGGGCAGCACCTTGGGCAGAGTGCGCTGGATATAATCGTAGGACAGCCCGTGGAAGCCGTAGCGCAAAAGCCCCTTGGCGGTCAGCTCACGCGGCAAGGCAAACTGCCGCGCCTGCCAAGGCTGCTGGGCATGGAAGGCGGTGTCAAAGCAGGCGACCTGGGGCAGTTCCGGGCGTTGCTCCATCAGCACCTTGATGGGTGCCAGGCCATGGGGCTGATGCAGCGGAGCCAGGCTGGTCAACGCTTCCAG
This sequence comes from Pseudomonadota bacterium, assembly GCA_051748005.1. Classification (GTDB taxonomy): domain Bacteria; phylum Pseudomonadota; class Gammaproteobacteria; order Pseudomonadales; family Halomonadaceae; genus Vreelandella. The sequence continues at coordinate 23,562 of JBNJGW010000012.1, forward strand.
ACGTTCAACGTCTTCAGCGCTGAGCTTTACTGCCTCATGGTAGGTCTGGCCGCCATGTACCACGCGATGGCCAACCGCCACCAGAGTAGCTTTATCATCACGTTGATCAAGCCAGGTCATCAACATGGTGATGGCCTGCTCGTGGGTCTCGGCGGGCGCCAGACCAAGGGCCTTAAGCGCCTCTGAGGAGTAGGGTTCTGCACCCTGCTCCGCACTCCAATGCGCCAGGGACACCTGGCTTTGCGATGTCGCCAGGCCGGAAAAGTGGCCGCTATAGGTCAGCGTCAAAGCCCCTTCGTCGTTAGCCGCTTCCTGCTGGCTAACCCGGTAGAGTGCAAACTTGACGCTGGAAGAACCGCTATTGAGTACCAGAATATCGTCCATTTTCAAGCTCCGTGCGAGTCGTCAGGCAGGCTGGCTTTCATCTGATGATCCGCCAGCAGCAAGGCCAGCGCACTTGAAGCCATGCGCGTCAGGGCGTCGTCAGCACGGCTGGTCAGCATGATTGGCACCCTTGCACCGACCACCAGGCCCGCGCCGGTGGCATCGGCCAGATGAGTGAGCTGCTTCATCAGCATATTGGCAGCTTCAAGATCTGGCGCGACCAGAATATCCGCATGGCCAGCAACCTTGGAGACAATGCCCTTGGTCTTGGCAGCCGCTTCGGAAACCGCATTATCAAAGGCCAGAGGGCCATCCAGATTGCCGCCGGTAATCTGGCCACGTTCAGCCATCTTGCACAGCGCGGCAGCGTCCAGAGTGGAAAAGATTTTCGGATTGATGGTTTCAACCGCCGACAGCAGCGCCACATTGGGGTTGGTATTACCCAGCGCATGAGCCAGCTCAATGGCATTCTGAACAATATCGCGCTTTGCCGCCAACTTGGGATAGATATTGATTGCCGCATCGGTAATCAACAGCGGGCGCGGATAAGTCGGCACATCGAAGGCCATTACATGGCTCAGGCAGCGCTCGGTGCGCAGGCCGGTGTCACCCTTGAGCACCTCATGCAGCAGCTCATCGGTATGCAGCGTACCTTTCATCAGCGCGCCGACCTTACCTTCACGGGCCAGGGCGACGGATTTCTCGGCGGCGGCATGGCTATGGGGCACATCCACCAGCTCAAAGTCACTAATATCCACCTCGGCCTGGTCTGCCGCTGCCTGGATCTTGGCTCTTGGCCCTACCAGAACAGGAATAATCAAGCCCTGGGCAGCCGACTCCACGGCCCCACGAATAGCGCTTTCATCCACCGGGTGAACCACGGCCGTCGACATCGCCGCCGGGTGGTCAGCGGCGGTGAGAATTTCATGCAGTCGGCCGCGCTCGCTCAGGCGCACCTTGGGCAGCAAGGTACGCGGGCGGCTGATTTTCCTGGTCGGCGCCAGCACCCGGGCATCGCCTTCAATCACTGTATCGCCGCGCTGGTTTTCACACCGGCAGGCAAAAGTGATCTGGTGGCGCTGGTCGTCCTTTTCCATGGCACGTACCGATACTCGGAGCACGTCACCCAGACGCACCGGCGCCTTGAAGCGCAGCGTCTGGCCGAGATACACCGTTCCCGGCCCGGGCAGCTGGGTGCCCAGCACGGTTGAAATCAGCGCGCCGCCCCACATGCCATGGGCAATCACTTCCTGAAAGCGGCTGCTCTTGGCGAAATCTTCATCCACGTGAGCGGGGTTAACGTCGCCTGACATCACCGCAAACAGCTTGATGTCCTCGACGGTCAGGCGCTTTTCGAGAAACGCTTCCTCACCCACCTCAATCTCGTCATAGGTGCGGTTTTCAATCACATTATTTTCAGTTAACTCGTATGCAGACATGCCGTGCCTCCTTCAAATAGTCGCGCGTAAGCCAACAGACTCTGAACTGCTCAGTCATCTAGAAGCGCAGGTGATGGCCAGCGTCCACATAGTGGGTCAAGCCGGTCAGCGCAGCGCCTGCATCTGATGCCAGGTAGACAACGGCATGACCAACATCCTGCACGCTGGCCAGGCGACGCAGCGGCGAACGTGTTTCGCCGTCGTGGGCCAGTTCCTCAAAATGCTTGAGGCCCGATGCTGCCCGGGTGCGAATGGCCCCGGGAGATACGCCGTGAACGCGAATCCCTTGAGGGCCAAGTTCGGTGGCGATATAACCGGTAGCGGCTTCCAAAGCGGCTTTGACCGGCCCCATCAGGTTGTAGTTATCAACCACCTTTTCAGCGCCGTAATAGGTCATGTTGAACAGGGTGCCGCCACCCTCTTGCATCAGGGGTTCAGCGCGCTTGGCCATGCGAATAAAGGAATGACAGGAAATATCCATCGCCTGGGCAAAGCCATCACGGGAGCAGTCAACCACTCGCCCATGCAGGTCTTCCAGCGGGGCGAAGGCAATCGAGTGAACCACAAAATCGACCCGACCCCAGCGCTCATGGGCACGGGCAAACAGGGCATCGAGCTGGTCATCCTGCTGCACGTCGCACAGCATCAGTTCAGGGTTGCCCATTTCTTCTAACAAGGGTGTGACAAATTTCTCGGCTTTCGGAGTGGCATAGGTCACCAGGCATTCAGCACCGGCTTCATGTAGCGCCTGGGCGCAACCAAAGGCAATGCTGTCATGATTGGCAAGACCCGCTACAATGCCGACTTTGCCAGCCAATGAAAATGGGTTATGAGACATGCGGACTCCTTAGTAGGAACGAATAAGTAGCGACGAAAAAATCAATACTGCAATAGTAGAATCAGAAAATATATTGCACTGCAACAAAGTTAGCAGTTTTTTACTTTCTATGCATGTTTAATGCCCGACTAAACAGCGACTAATAATGTTGACGCTTTCTATACCCTATTCAGAGCACGTTACCGTTGTGTTAGCGACTACGCTGGCCGTCGTCATCGCTGTGCTGATTCACTATGAATTCCTGATGATCATCTCAAAGCTCATCGACCACTCTTTACGCCCGCATCGTCAACGGATTCTCGGTATGGCATTTGGCTTGCTGATCATACATATCATTGAAATATGGGTATTTGCCGGTACCGGCTGGCTGCTGACTGAATATGCAGGCATTGGCTCTCTGGAAGGTTACGACAGCTTTAATTTTCTTGATTATGTGTTTTTTTCAGCGGTGACCTATACCACCGTTGGTTATGGTGATATTTACGCCCTTGGCGCCGTGCGGTTTTTATATGGCACCCTGGCACTCACCGGTTTTGTGCTGATTACCTGGTCAGCCTCATTCACGTTTCTTGAGATGCAAAAGCACTGGATGAAAGATAGGTAAACCTGGCCGCTGCCTAGCTCACAAAAAGGACCCCTCATGTTGGAAGTTATTGCTCTTTCTATTGCCTTTGTAGCCGGCATAATGGCCAGACAGCTGAGCCTGCCACCCCTGGTTGGTTTTCTGGTGGCCGGCTTTGCACTCAATGCCATCGGGCCCACCCTTGGTTTGCCGGTGGATGCTGGCCCGATTCTTGAGCACCTCGCCCACCTTGGGGTCCTGCTGCTGCTGTTTACCATTGGCCTGAAACTTAATATCAAGAGCCTGATTCAACCCGCCGTGCTGGGCGGTGCCTTTATCCATCTGGCAATTACCAGTGGGATTTTTACCGCGGGTTTTTTGTTCTTTCTGGAACTGAGCCTTGAAAAAGCCCTGCTACTGGCCATTGCGCTGTCCTTTTCAAGTACTGTTTTGGCGGCCAAGGTATTGGAAAGCAAACGGGAATTGCGCGCCTTCCATGGCCGCATCGCGATTGGCATCCTGATCATCCAGGATCTGGTCGCCCTGGCAGTGCTGAGTATTGCCAGCGGCCAATCGCCTTCCATCTGGGCTCTCTGGGTGTTTGCCCTGCCTCTGTTACGGCCGCTTTTCTATTGGCTGATGGACGTTGCCCAGCACGACGAACTCTTGGTGCTGATGGGCGTGGTTCTGGCGATTGCCGTCGGCGGAAAGGGCTTTGAAAGCGTCGGGTTAAGCTCTGAAGTCGGTGCCCTGGTGATGGGACTAATGCTTGCCAAGCATCCTCGGGCGCAGGAGCTTTCCAATGCCTTGTGGGGGCTGAAGGAAATGCTGCTGATCAGCTTCTTCCTGCAGATCGGCATGTCGGGCCTGCCAAACGCTGAAGCGCTGATCTTCGCTGTAATAATGGCCTTTATTCTGCCTCTGAAAGGGATTCTTTTCTTCGCCCTGCTGATTGCCTTCAGGGTACGCGCCCGCAACGCCTTTCTGGGCGGCCTCAGCCTGACGGCCTACAGCGAATTCGGCCTGATTGTGTCTGCGGTTGTATTGACAGAATGGTTGGTGCCTTTGGCAATTACGGTGGCGCTTTCATTTGTGATCGCCGCACCGCTGAACCGCATAGCACACCCACTATTTGACCGCTGGGAAAACTGGCTCACCCGCTTTGAAATCGATACCGAACACCCGGACGAACAGCCTATTGATCTCGGCAATGCCCAAGTACTGGTACTGGGCATGGGGCGCACCGGCAGTGCCGCCTATGACTTCTTTGCCGAGCGCCAGCTACCGATTGTCGGGATTGATTCCGACCCCAACAAGGTGGGCAATAGCCAGCGCCACGTGGTCTATGCCGATGTGGAAGACAGCGGCTTCTGGCATAAACTTAATATTGCCAATCTCAAGGCGATAGCACTGACCACTCCCAACATGGAAAGTCGGCTGTTGGCGGCCACGCAGATACGTAAGGCAGGCTTTACCGGCAAGATTATTGCCGGTATCGATTTCACCGATGAAGAGGAACCGCTCAAGCAGGCAGGTGTGGATCAGACGTACATGGTCAAGTCTGGCGCGGGCATTGGTATTGCCGAGAAAACCTGGGAGTGCATGTCACGTTAATGTCTTGCGTTGGCCAGCGGCACTCCCCAAGACGCCTACGCCATCATGCGCCAGCGCCGCCACTGGCGCATGATGACCCCATGTTTGGGTGAAAACAGCAGGGCCAGGAAAAACAGGCCGGTGGCCACCAGCACTATGCTGCCGCCGGAGGCAACATCCAGCACCACCGACAACCACAGACCCAGCACGGCAGAGCTCACCCCGACTGCTACTGAGAGCCACAGCATGGTGGCAAAACGGTCAGTCAGCATATGCGCCGTTGCCCCAGGCGTGATCAGCATAGCTACTACCAGGATGATGCCAACGGTTTCCAGGCTTGCCACTATGGTAAGGGTCAACAGCAGTATCAGCCCGTAATGCACAATGCTGGTATTGAACCCCAGCGCCTGAGCCTGTTGAGGGTCGAAGGTGTAAAGCATCAAGGGGCGATAGGCCAGCCAGATGACTAACAGAGTGATGACACTGGCCGCCAGCGTCAGCAGCATATTGGTGGGCTGAACGCCTAACACATTGCCAAACAGGATATGCATCAGATGGGTACTGGTCGCAATCTTGCTGATAATCACTATCCCCAGCGCAAAGGCACCGGTAAACATCAGCCCCATGGCGGCATCCGACTTGATTCGCGTATGGCGCTCGATGGCGCCAATGCCTAGCGAGGTCAAGGCACCGGTAATAAAGGCGCCGATGAAAAACGGCCAGCCCAGCAGATAGGCAATCGCCACGCCAGGCAGTACCGCATGGGAAATGGCATCGCCCAGCAGCGACCAGCGTTTGAGCACCACGTAGCAGGACAGCAGGCCACAGATTGCGCCTACCAGCACCGATGTGAGCAAGGCCCGCTGCATGAACGCATATTGAAAGGCCTCCGCTATGCCTGCGGGCAGCAGGTTAACCAGCACCATAAGGGCGCTTATAAGCGGCGCAGTCACTTGATCAGCAATTGCCTGCACGAATTTTTTCTCCTCGTTGATTGGTCAGGATCAGTCCTGCAGATCATCATCTGACGACCCGACGGCCAGCGTGGCCAGGCGCGCATCGCTCAGCATGTCTTGCGGTGAGCCGGTGCCGCGCACTGTGCGATTGATCAGCACAACGTGATCCACATAGCGGCGAGCACCCGGCATATCGTGGGTGACCATGATAACGGTACGGCCAGCTTTGCGTTGACCAGCCAGCACCTCCAGAATCAGTGCTTCGCTGGGCGGGTCCACCCCGGCCAGAGGCTCATCCAGCAGCAGGATATCCGCCGACTGGGCCAGGCAACGGGCAAGCAGCACGCGCTTTTTCTGCCCGCCGGAAAGCGCGCTGATATGCCTGTCTGCAAAACCCAGCATATCTACATCCGCCAGCGCGGAACGTACCGCTTCAGTATGGCGTGAATGCACAAAGCGGCTGGGCGCAAGGCGTTGCCATAACGGGTCTTCACGCATATGACCAAAACGACCGGTCATCACCGTATCCCATACAGAAATCGGAAAATCCCACTCAATGGCTTCACGCTGGGCCATATAGGCAATCCGCCCGGCACGGCGGGCATTAAAGATCCGCTCACCAAAGGCGCTGACCTCACCTTTCAGCGGTGACATACTTCCGGTCAGCACGCGAAACAGGGTAGATTTCCCTGCGCCATTCGGCCCGACAATGGCCGTCCAGCGGCCACGCGGGAAATCCAGATTGATATCACTAAGCACTGGCTGACGCTGGTAGGCTGCGTAGACGCCCTCTACCCTGATCGCCGCATGATTGGCCATATCGCTGCTCATGTATCGCTGTCCACCGCCAGGTGCTCGCGTAACAACTGGGCATTATGACGCATCATATCGATATAGCTGCTCGCTGGTCCGTCAGCCTCACCGAGTGAATCAACATATAGTGGCCCGGCAGCCTGAACCCCGGTATCCCGAGCGATACTGCTGACGTGGCGATCAGAAATAGTGCTTTCCCAGAAAATAGCCCCGGGTTGGCGCTCCATCACCAGGTCGATGACCTCCATCAGCTGGCGCGGCGCACCGGCGGACTCAGCATTGTTGCCCCAAATGCCGCTATGCTCGAAATCATAGGCCTCAGCAAAATAGATAAATGCTGCTTCACTGGTTAATAGAAAGCGCTGCTCATCGGGAATCGCAGATAACGTCTCCGTGATTTCATCGTGTAGCGTCTCAAGCTCTTCCTGCAGCGCTTCAGCGCGGCTATTGAACCCATCTGCGCTGGTGGGCCGAGCCTCGGTCAAAGCGTCCGCAACTACCTCAACGTAGGCTGAGGCAGCCCGGGGGTCCATCCACAGATGCGGGTCGATATCGCCGCTCAGCTCACCAGTTACGATGCCTCGGGTCGGATAGCCGGAAGCTTTTGCCACGCCAACCAGGGGCACGCCGTCACGGGCCGCTGATTCCACCTGGCCCATCCACTGCTCCAGCTGGTAACCGTTATAGAAGATAATATCAGCCCGCTCGATAGCGGAAAAATTCCCTGGCGTCAGCTCCCAATCGTGGACTTCTGCATTGATAGGCGTTAGCTGGGAGACCTCAGCGTCGTCACCCGCCACCTGCTCCACCAGGTCACCCAGCACCGTAAACGTCACCGCAACGCGCAGCGGCGGCGCTTCAGGTGCTGCTTGTGCAAGCGACGTGACCGTTAACAGCAGCCCACCCAGCCAGTATTGGTAGTGTCTGGTCATTATAACCTTCCTTCTACAGTTCAGTTGATGCTATAGGGAACAACTTTAGCGCAACAAGAAAGCCTTAGGCAAATAGTTTAGCCTGGGCTAACAATGTTACATCATGATAGGTTACCATGATGGCAGTTATCCCCTGCCATCGGCATTTTTTTACAAGCAGATGAGTTATGAGACAGCATACACAGCCACCTGAAACGCCCACAGCACTGGATAGCGGCGATGCCTTACCGCCTGTTGAGCAACACGCTCGACAGTACGAAACGGTACGCTTTGCCCACGAAACAGAGTTGATCGAAGACTATGTGGAACTGATTGGTGATCTTATCGCCCATCGCGGCGAGGCGAGAGCGGCAGATATTGCCAGCCGCATGGGGGTCAGTCAGGCAACGGTTTCCAAGATGATCCGCCGCCTTAACGAGCTGGGACTGGTTACCAGCCAGCCCTACCGCTCGCTGTTTCTGACCTCGGCTGGCAAGGATATGGCCCAGGTTTCCCGGGCACGCCACGATATTGTGCTGAACTTCCTGCGTGCACTGGGAGTTAATGATACAACCGCCCGTATTGATGCCGAAGGTATGGAACACCATGTCAGCGATGAAACCCTTTCGATCATGCAGGCGTTTATCCGCAAAAACGTCAGGTGAACAGTGACATGGGCGATAAAAGTGTATGCTCAGGTGTTCATGGCCTTAGCAGTCACGATACCATTCCCTGATGGATGGCAATTCCACTTCTACCAGCACGCTTGATGCGGTACATGCACTGGTCAGCTACATCAATCAGTTCACTTATATCGCCAAAATCACCGTCGCACAGGCAGGCAATACCTACTGATATGCTGATATGCAGCGGATCACCGTCTATCAGCAGGATGGGGGTAATTTCCAGTTGCCTGATCAGACGCTCGATGATGATACGAGTGCCACTAGCATGCTCATCCGGCAATATCAGCAGGAATTCCTCACCGCCGTAGCGCCCTGCCAGATCGCCCTCGCGCACCGCTGTAGTCAACAAGGCGCCAAAACGCTCAAGTACCCTGTCGCCTACCTGATGACCATATTGATCGTTCAATTGCTTGAAGTGGTCCAGGTCTATAAAGGCAATCGACATGGTGCGCTGATGCTGTCGACAAAAGGCAAAACGTAACTGCAGTTGTTCCTCCAACCAGGCGCGGTTGGCAAGCCCGGTCAAGGCATCGCGGCGGCTCAGGGTCTCCAGGTCATCCTGACGCTGGCGCAATAGTTCCAATTCTTGCTGTTGTTGATCAAGACGCGCGTGCAGCGACAAAGTCTGCTGAAACAGGTGTTGCTGGGCCTCCTGCAGCATCTGCTGGTTATCATGATAATCAGGCGTTTCAACGACCAACAGGCTGGCCATATCAGGTAACTGGACCTGGATGCCATCCAGTAACTCTGCGATGGAAATCGCCTCCAGGCCATCAAGCCGCTTGAATTGACGAACGAGGCTGGCCATTGCTTTAACGGAGTCGTCGCACAGCCAGGCATCGGCAACCGGGCCAGACAGACGTAGACACAGCAGGTCCTTCGGGCTCTCCACCAAGGGGCCATGGCTGTCTTGAATACCCCTGACCAGATGATCAGGAAGACCCCAATACTGACCTAGCCATGCCCCTACGCTGGCATGATTGCATCCGAAAAGTGCCTGCTCTTTCTTTTCCAGCTCCGATGGCAACAGAAGATATTTGCCATACAGGCGTTCAGCGGTCTCAGGCGCTACGCAATCTAACGCCAGAACACCAATGTCTTGCAAAAGGGCAAGGGTAAACAAAGAACCCGAATGCAGAGGACAAAGCTGCTTGGACAGATAACGTGCCGCCAGCGCGGCAATAATGGAGCGCTGCCAGAATAGCTTAAGATATCCTTCCTGCTTGCCAGTGCGCGCCAACCCGAAACTCATGACTGCTGCCAGCGTCCCGTCCAGCCCAATACGAGAAACTGCTTGATGGCAGGTATACATGCGAATCTGCTGACGCGAGTACAGGGCACTGTTGGCCAACGCCAATAACCGCAACGTCAGCGCAGGATCATTTTCTATTGCCTGGGAATAATCGGTCAGGCCGGCATCCGGCGATCTTGCCACTTCCAACACTCTGATAACCACTGCTGGCATGGAAGGCAGGGTTTTACACTGTTCAAGCTGTGCCTTGAGGCCTGTCGGCAAACAGATTGTCTCGCTGGATTCAGTCGTCACTGACGAGGATTTAAAATCGGGCATTGCCCTTCACCTTTTCCCTTGATAGGCATTAAGTCGAACATGTCCCTTCTAACCATATACACCTTAGAGCGGAACTGCTATTAGCTTGTGCCAGCAGACGACAGGCTTCAGGACATTTCTTGCAATTTATCGATCGTGCTTACCACCGCCTGACGATATCCACTACCGAATAGCAGCAAATGGTTCAGAAGCGGGTAAAGCTGGAAAAGTGCTGCACGCCGACCCCAATCAGCAGGAGCATCATCATTCCAGTAGGCTTCAAAAAAGGCGTCTCCCGGTGAGCCAAACAGTGTCAGCATGGCGAGATCCACCTCTGGGTAATGCCTATATACGGCCGGGTCAATAATGGCTGGCCCGCGCGTGGTGTAAAGCACGTTACCCGACCAGAGATCACCGTGAACGAGGCTTGCGGGCACATCCTCCAGCCAGGTTTCGAGGCTTTCAGCAATCGCTTTCAGGGAAGCTTTCAGGCGCTTGTCTAAAAGACCTTTTGCGTAACAGGCTTGAGCAAGCGGCAACAGACGCCGCTCGCGCTGAAAGGCTCGCCCATCAGGCAGTGGCTTATTGGGCTGGGGCGTGCTGCCACAGGCGTTATCCCGGGGCCAGCCGTGAGCATCGCCCTTATTGCCATGCAACTTGCGCAGGCCTTCACCCAGTGCGGCCTCACTGCGTTGATGCGCTGGGGCAGTTTCCAGCGCCTCCATCACCAGCCATTCACCCTGCTGGCCCAGCACCTCAGGCACCATCAGGCCACTATTGGCGTTGGCCAGCGCCTGCAGGCCCTCAGACTCTCCTGCCAAGCGTTCTGGTGAATCTGATTTGACAACGACGTCACCCTGGTCAGTCGCCAGACGGTAAACCGCTGCGATATCGCCACCGCTGAGTGGTTGAAGTGAGCCTCGTCGGGTCAGCCCTGCCGTTTCCAGCAAGGCGTCAAGAGAATCCGTCATATGGCACTTCCTGCTTGGGTGTATGGTTGTAAACTATCAAGTATCTTGCCTCTCGATCATCAAGATGTCATTGTCTACAGCAACTTCTATAGCCACTGCCAGACTACGGGAATTCACCTTGTTCATTGCCCAGCAGCGCTCACCCACCTGCCTCGCGAGAGCGCCCTCACCTGACTGGTTCAGGCTTGAACGGAAAACGTCTATGCCCTCACAAGCGGCGATGATACTGCCATGAAACCTGAGTCTCTTGCTTTACAGAACCGGTTATTACCGGGTGTTTCTCGCACCTTTGCCCTGACCATTCCCCAGCTGCCAGAAAGCCTGCGTCCGGCCATCACCAACGCCTACCTGCTGTGCCGGATTGCCGACACCGTGGAAGACAGCACCGAGATGGCACCACAGGACAAGGATATCCATTATCAGCGCCTGCTGGCAGGGCTGGACGATGAGAATACTGCACAAACGTTTGCCACCACCTTGCTTGAGTCCGGCCTGATCCACGACCCGCTGGAGCGCGAACTGGTCGCAGAAACGCCCAGCGTATTGCGCGCCTTTGGTGAGCTGCCCGATGAACAGCAGGCGGCACTGCGCGACTGCCTGCATACCATGTGCCAGGGCATGGCCGATTTTGAACACCTCAAATCCCCTTATGGTCTTGAAAGCAGTAGCTGCATGCGTGACTACTGTTACATTGTGGCGGGCTGCGTAGGTGAAATGCTTACCCGCCTGTTCGCTGACACCCACCCTCAGATTCATGCCCAGCGGGAAGAGATGCTGCGCCTGTCCGTTGCTTTCGGCCAAGGCCTGCAGATGACCAACATTCTGAAAGACGTCTGGGATGACCAGCAGCGCGGCATCTGCTGGCTGCCACGGGATGTGTTTGCCGCACGAGGCGTCGACCTGACACAAGCAGAAAACTGGCAGGATCACCTCGGCTATCGCGAGGGTATTCGTTATCTGGTCGGCGTGGCCCACCACCACCTGCAATTGGCGCAGGACTATACGCTGCGCATACCGGCGTCAGAAGTCGGCATGCGACGCTTCTGCAGCTGGTCAATCGGCATGGCGCTATCAACGCTACGTAACATTGCGGCCCAACCGGGGTATTCCAGCGGCCAGCAGGTCAAGATATCACGACGGCGCATGCGCCTGATCATCGCTGCCAACAGCCTCTCCGTCAGGAACGACACCCTGCTACGCGGGGTTTTCCGTTTAGGCCGCCATCGGCTGCCTTACCTTCAGGCAGCCGATATTGGCCCACTGCAAGCCGTGGCTCGGCGCGACAGGCAACCGTCAGCAATGGGTTAGGCGCTGCATATCTGGTGCTGAGCGGCTGATCTCGGTTAATCTGTTTGCCATCACTTCAACAACCAAGGATTCGTGTTCATGTTGGGATTCCTGCAGGGGTTTTCCTATGGTCTGTTCATGACCTGTCTGCCCTGGTTGCTGGTAGGGCTTTATAATCCCAGGCTGGCGCTTGCCGTCAGCACTCCCAACCGTTTGCAGGTCATCCTGCGCTACTGCCTGGGTATTCCCTTTCTGAGCATGCTGCTGTGGTTAACCTCCTTGTGGGGTGGCTTCAGCCCTAGCCTGGTCGGTTGGCTGGTAGGCATTGTGGCCATTCCCGTTGCGCTGCCAATTGAACGTAAACTACGTGGCTGGCTGGCACAACGTCGTGAACGGCGTCACCAGCAACAGATGGACTCAGAGGCACGCAAGCGGCGCGCTCAGCAGGAACGCACGGCGTCTGAAGCCGGTGTCCGAGTGCTTGACCCGGACCACCCACCTGAAAACGCCGACGAACTGGTGCTGGCCATGTGCCAGGCCAAGCAGCGCCTGCTTGATGTGCAGCGGCCTGACCTGGCGATACTGCCTGACCGCCTGTACAGCCGTTACCGGCATGTTATGGAGGTACTCGGGGAGCGCTTCCACAGCGGTGAACTGGCGTTTGAGCGCTCTCGCGGGCTGGTTAGCCAGGTGTGTTATGGCGCCATTGATACCTTCACTAGCATGGCATCCCAGGCGCGTGGCGTCGTCAGCGTAGATGGCCACTATGTGCGCGAACGCCTCTCCCGGGAGGGTCAACGCCTCAGCCATGAAGAACGCACTGCTCTGCAGCGGCGTCTGGATCTGCTCAACGAAACCGAGCAGCGCCTGAAGGGGCTCACCGCGCAGATTGAATCGGCGCTGACCGTGCTAGACGATACCGCCGTTTCCATGGCGCAGATTGAAACAGCTCGCCCGCAGGCCTCAGTCACCACTGAACAAGCACTGGAAGATCTGCGCCGCTTTGTTGAAGGCGCGGATCGCTATGCCCGCAGGGATTAACCCAAGGAGATGCCATGAATCAGCCAGCCGATGACAACCGCCGCCTTTCGCTGCCGCCGGTTGAAGACATTGCCGCCTCTGTGACCTCTGAATCTGCCGATAGTGACCCTGAGCTTGAGGCAATGGCAAACCGCTTCGTCACGGATATTCTCGCGGCAGGCGACCAGGAGGCACTGGCTCGTCAGCGTCAGGCCGTGGACGAGATGGGGCTGGAGTTACAGCAGCAGGCAGCCCACCGCAGCGCCATGCTACAAACGCCGCTGCGCCAGCTGGCGCATCAGGGCGATGAAGGTGGCCCGGTGGCCAAGGCACTCAATGATCTGCGCGGTCGCATGGAAGGGCTTGATCCATCCCGTCACCGCCTGGCGCCGAGCGCCTTTGATCGGGTGGTTGCCATTATCCCCGGCCTTGATAGCCGACTGCAGCGCTACTTCCGCAAGTTCGAGAACGCCCAGCAGGCGCTCGATGCCATCATCGACGAACTCGAAAGCGGCCGCGACATGCTGTATCGCGATAACCTTACTCTGAATGATGATCAGCAGGCCTTGAATAAGATCCTGTCTGAACTGAATCGTCAGGTTGCTCTTGGCCGCCTGATCGACCAGCGCCTGCAGGAAGAAATACGCACCCTTGATGACACGGCTTCCCAGCGCCAGTTCATCGAGGAAGAACTGCTCTTCCCTCTCCGTCAGCGAATTGTGGATCTTCAGCAACAGCAGGCGGTCAGCCAGCAGGGCGTGTTGGCGTTGGAAGTAATCATCCGCAATAACCGCGAACTGATACGCGGCGTGGATAGAGCCATTAATGTGACCGTCTCGGCACTGACCGTGGCCGTCACCGTAGCCATGGGCATGGCCAACCAGCGCCTGGTGCTGGACCGTATTGAAGCGCTGAACACCACTACCTCACAGATGATTGGCGGCACGGCCAAGGCCTTGCGCCAGCAGGGCGTGGATATCCAGCAGCGCGCATCATCGGCCATGCTGGATATGCAGGTGCTGGAAGAAGCTTTTGGTGACGTCATGGGAGCGATTGATGACCTGTCGAACTACCGTCAGCAAGCCCTGCCCCAGCTTGATGAGCAGATCGACCGCTTGGCAGCCCTCTCCAGGCAGGGCAATGCCGCTATCGAACGCCTCCAGGAAGGCAACCAGCTGCAGCCAAGCCGCGGGCGCTCTGATGATTGAACCGCAAGAAAAACAACCGCTTTCCAAGCCCCCAGCCTGACGAATTCCGCGCTTGAAGCGCGGAATTGTAAATTGATCATCGCGGTAGAGCGCTTTATCTGGCAAACTTCGCTGCCGCGAAGATGAACCTTCCTCGCCTTTGAACCTTATGCTCAGCGACAGCGCCACTGCGTGCCTTGCTTGTTGAGCGCTTGCGGAGAACGCATGAGCTTTTCTGAACTTGGTCTGCACGACGATTTACTCCGCGCGGTGACCGCGCAAGGCTATACCCAACCTACCCCTATTCAACAAAAGGCCATTCCGGTTGTCCTTGAAGGCCGTGACATGCTGGCCAGCGCCCAGACGGGCACCGGTAAGACCGCTGGCTTCACGCTGCCGATGCTACAGCGCCTGGCCGGTGGTAAAAAGCCCGGCAAACGCCAGGTAAGGGCTCTGGTACTTACCCCGACCCGTGAACTTGCCGCTCAGGTAGGCGAAAGCGTCAGCGTGTATGGCCAGCATTTATCGCTACGCTCGCACATTATCTTTGGTGGCGTGGGCCAGCAGCCCCAGGTGGATGCGCTAAAAGCCGGGCTTGATGTGCTGGTGGCTACCCCGGGCCGACTGCTTGACCTGCACCAGCAAGGCCATGTGGATCTTTCCAGCGTCGAGATCCTGGTACTGGATGAAGCCGATCGTATGCTCGATATGGGCTTTATCCACGATATCAAGCGGCTGCTACGTTTGGTGCCCAAAAAGCGCCAGAACCTGCTGTTCTCGGCGACCTTCTCCAATGAGATTCAGGCGCTGGCCCAACAGCTTCTGGATAACCCGGCACTGATCGAAGTGGCCCCGCGTAATACCACCGCTGAAAAAATCCTGCAGACGGTTTACCGGGTCGATCGCGACCAGAAACGCCACCTGCTGGCGCATCTGATTCAGCAACACGGCTGGTTCCAGGTGCTGGTGTTTACGCGCACCAAGCATGGCGCCAACCGCCTTGCCGAGCAGCTTTCCAAGCAGGATATCCCGGCCATGGCGATTCACGGCAATAAAAGCCAGGGCGCCAGAACCCGTGCCTTGGGTGCGTTCAAAAGCGGTGATCTGCAGGTATTGGTAGCCACGGATATTGCCGCTCGCGGGCTGGATATCAACGAACTGCCCCATGTGGTCAATTTTGACTTACCCAATGTCGCCGAAGATTATGTTCACCGCATTGGCCGGACAGGCCGTGCTGGCAGCAACGGCGAAGCGGTATCCCTGGTCTGTGTTGATGAGCACGGTTTGTTAAGCGGTATCGAACGCCTGATCAAGCAGAACCTCCCCAAGCGCATTGAACCCGGCTTTGAGCCTGACCCTAACGCCAAGCCCGAGCCCATCGAGAATGGCCGTCGTGGCCAGCAGCAGCCTCGCGCCAAGCGTAAAACCGACAGCCAAGGCGCAAAAGCCGACGGCCAGCGCCGCCGCGCCCGCCGCTAGCAGTTACCAGCTTGCCTAGGGCCTGCCAGCCCTAGCGGTTAGATGTGGGGCTAGATATGAGGATGGGTGTGAGCTTTGGCTAGCAAATTTCAATATTGCAGCGGTTCACACTTGTCCCTAGCCGATTGGGAGTTAACGCAGATTCTTGCTCAAAGGAGGTTCTACCAGCGTTTAGGCAAGCGTCGGGAGGCATGAAAAACACGGAGAATCTCAATACGGTTTAATCGAGGCCTGACGCGATAGGGAATGATATAGCGGGTATCAGGAACAACCAGCTCACGGGTGCCATGGATGCGACCTGGCTTGCCCATGGCAGGGTTGTCGGGCAGTAGGTTGACGGAATCGAAGATCCTCTGAACGACGAGTTTTGCTGCTGCAGAGTCTTCTTGAGCAATGTAGTCTGCTTCGTCATTGAGGTTATGGAGCGCTTTGCTAAGCCATTTAACCTGCATTAACGCCCCATTTGGCAAATGTCTTGTTTACGTCCTGATCACTGGCGAAATCACCATTGTCAGCTTCCTTGATGGCGCCTTCGATCTCTTGAATCTGCCACTCATTCAACTCGATGAAGTCTCGCAGTGCTTCGGCAGCCAGGAAGGACTTGGAGCGGTGGGTGGCTTCGGCCAGCTGTTCAAGTCGTTGCTTTAGATCAACTTCTAAGCGAATAGTCATGGTGGTAGACATGCGAGCACCTCAAAGTGAGTACAATGTGTACAATCTAGCACAAGCAAAAAGGCGTATCTAGCCAAGGACCGTATCATGAATGATGATACGGTCCTTTTGTATTTAAAAGACACTGCCACGATGCTCAGATCATCAATAAATCCATAAACTTATTGACTGGGTAAGTCTCAAGGCGTGCGGGCTCCTTGCACAGCTCAAAAATCTCATCCGTGCGCCCGTGGGGGAAACGCGTTGCCAGGTTACGCCTGAACTTTTTCTCCAGCTCCTTGATTCCTTCAGCACGCCGCCGCCGATGCCCGATAGGATATTCAACCGCGATCTTGTCTGTGGCACTACCATCGTGGAAAAACACTTGGATAGCATTGGCAATCGAACGTTTTTCCGGGTCGTGATAATCTCTGGAATAGCCCTCGTCCTCGACCACTTCCATCTTGTCACGCAGCTGATCAATGATCGGATGACTGGCATGGAAATCATCTTCGTAATGTTCCGCCACCAGGTCGCCAAAGGCTAACGGCACGGCGGTCATATACTGCAGACAGTGATCCCGATCAGCGGGATTGGCCAAGGCGCCCGACTTGGAAATGATACGAATGGCTGAGTCATGGGTCGTCAGCACAATCCGGCTGATATTGTCCAGACGATCTTTCACCTGAGGGTGCAGGGTGACCGCTGCCTCACAGGCCGTCTGGGCGTGAAACTCGGCCGGAAAGGAAATCTTGAACAGAATGTGCTCCATCACATAGCTGCCAAAGTCACGCTGAAAGCTGAACCGGCGCGCTGGCTCGGGTTTTAATGCCAGATCTTTATTGGTCTGACTGAACAGCACATCGTAGAAGCCCCATTGGGGTGCCGTCAGCGCACCTGGAATGCCCATTTCGCCGCGCATGGCAATATCGGCAAGGCGCACGCCTCGGGAAGTCGCATCACCTGCCGCCCAACTCTTGCGAGACCCCGCGTTGGGGGCATGGCGGTAAGTGCGCAGGCTCTGGCCATCCACCCAGGCATGTGAAAGAGCAGACAGTAGCTGCTCGCGGTTGGCTCCCATCATTTTGGCCGTCACCGCCGTCGTCGCTACTTTCACCAACACCACATGATCGAGACCCACGCGATTAAAGGAATTATCCAGCGCGAGAATCCCCTGAATTTCGTGTGCCATGATCATGGCTTCCAGCACATCACGCATGGTCAGCGGTTGGCCACCTTCTGCCAGCTTCTTCTGGGAAAGGTGATCCGCCACCGCCAGGATACCGCCCAGGTTATCGGAAGGATGCCCCCACTCTGCCGCCAGCCAGGTGTCGTTATAATCCAGCCAGCGAATGATGGCGCCAATATCCCAGGCGGCTTTTACCGGATCGAGCCTAAAGGAAGTGCCGGGAACCCGCGCTCCATGGGGCACCAGGGTTCCTTCCACCAGCGGCCCCAGGTGCTTGGTACATTCCGGAAAACGTAACGCCAGCAGGCCACAGCCCAGGGTGTCCATCAAGCAGTTGCGAGCAGTATCCCAGGCTTCACTGCTGTTAATCGTGTAGCCAAGCACGTAATCAGCGATTTTCTGCAATTCGTCATCGTAATCCGGACGAACATTGGTTTCGACAGTCGCGCTCATCCTGTTGACTCCTTAGCATTTCCAATATGAGTGCTTGAAGCCTAGGTGTTTAAAACCTAGGCAGTTGAAAACCTAGGCAGTTGAAAACCTAGACAGTTGAAAACTAAGCTTTGAAAATTAACTTTTAATACTTGTTTATCAGCGTAGCATCGTTATTGGCAAGGGTCTGTAGCAAG
>JBNJGW010000012.1:41805-45201 GCA_051748005.1 Pseudomonadota bacterium
CAGTTGAAAACCTAGACAGTTGAAAACTAAGCTTTGAAAATTAACTTTTAATACTTGTTTATCAGCGTAGCATCGTTATTGGCAAGGGTCTGTAGCAAGGGGTTCCATGATGGATGAAGTCACCAATCAGTTTATGGCCAACAATCAGGCAACCATCAACCTGGCCGTTGCCCTGTTGCTGGGGGCCATTATCGGGCTGGAGCGTGGCTGGGGGGCCAAGGAGCAAGCTTCCGGTGAGCGGATCGCCGGCATTCGGACCTTTGCCCTGATTGGCCTGCTGGGTGGCGTTGCCGCCTTGCTGGCCATGGAGGTCACCGAGTGGGCCTTTCCGGTACTGCTGGTCAGCGTCGTCGCCTTTGCGCTTGTCGCCTTCCACGAAAGGCTGGCACATATTCGCAATTTCAGCATCACCGGCGCGATCAGTATGGTGCTCACTTTCTGTTATGGCGCCATTGCCGTTGCCATTGACCCGGCAATCGCAACCGCCGCTGCCGTCGTCACGGCGCTGATTCTGGATAACAAGCAGGAAATTCACGGGCTGGTCGACAAGCTGCAGGAACACGAGCTGGATGCGGCGCTGAAACTGCTGGCTATTTCGGTGGTCATGCTGCCTTTGCTACCCAGTCAGGACCTGGGTCCGGGGGGCGTGCTCAACCCGCGTGAAATCTGGTGGATGGTGGTGCTGATCGCCTCGGTGTCTTTCGTTGGCTATTTTGCGATCCGCCTGGCAGGCACCCGCAAGGGAATCCTGTTTACCAGCCTGTTTGCTGGCTTGAGTTCCTCGACTGCCCTGACGCTGCACTATGCCCGACAGTCCAGGCGGTCACCCGATATCAACCCGCAGTTTGCCTGCGGTATCCTGATCGCCTGTGGCACCATGTTCCCGCGCATCCTGATCTATTGTGCGTTAATCAGCCCGGCACTATTGCCACGGCTGGTGTGGCCGGTGGTAGTGATGACCCTGCTGCTCTATGTGCCTGCCCTGATTATCTGGAAGCGCTACGCTGGACGTCTCAACGTCAGCCGGCCGGAGCTGACCCAGAACCCGCTGGATCTGAAAACCGCCCTGTTGTTCGGTTTCCTGCTGGTAGGAATTCTCCTCCTTGGGGAATTCTTGCAGACCTGGCTGGGCGAGTTGGGCATCTATATGCTGGCGACGACATCAGGTATCGCCGACGTCGATGCCATCACCCTTTCACTTACCCGAATGTCCCAGGATTCCCTGGCCCAGCAGACGGCCGTGGTGGGAATTGTGATCGCCGCGGCCACCAATAATCTGGTCAAATCCGGCATTGCCTGGGCGGTCGGCCAAAGAGCGCTGGGTATCAAGGTTGCCGGCCCTATGCTGATGTCTCTGGCCGCAGGGCTAACGGTGGCCTGGCTGCAGTAAAGCAGCGACCGTTAGTGGCCAGAACTGTCCGGGCGCATCTGCCGCTGAATGCCCAACAAAAAGTTACGCAGGATCTGATCTTTGCACTCCCGGTAGTTCTTATGGCTGGGTTTCCGGAAAAAGGCACTGAGTTCATGGTGGCTCAAAGGCAAGTCCACCTGCTCAAACACCGCCAGAATATCGTCAGCTTTAAGGTTTAGCGCAATGCGCAGCTTCTGAAACACCATATTGTTAGTTAAATGTGTTTCCGGCTTAGGTGCTGCCCCTTCCCGCTTGCCGCGCTTGAAACTGATAAAGCCGTTAAGAAACGCAGCTAATTCTCTGTCTTTCATGGTAATAAGGTCATCATCCTCATCTTTTTTCAACCAGGCAGACACCTGAGCTGGCGTCACCTTGCAATCAGCAAGCGCGAAGATATCTACCATGGTGTTATCCTTAATATCAAAGGCATAGCGGATACGGCGGAGAATATCATTATTGGTCAAAATGGGGTTCCTGGCCTTGGGTTAACTGATCAAGCAATTCATCTATTTCTGCTTTCAGGTCATTATCTTCGATCTTATGCGCACTGGCTTTAGCCTGCCGGAGGCTTTGAATGGCAGCCTCTGGCTGACCTGTTTCAACCTGCAAGGTTGCCATGGAAAAGCCTATTGAGGCGATATGGTCTTTAGACGACTTGGCAACGGCTTTATCCAGCGCTTTCTGATAGATCAACAGCGCCTCATCCAACGCTTCGGTAAAGTCAGCCAGGGTTTCCCACTGTTCCGGGTGATCTTTCTCGCTATCTTCGTTGGCAACGCAAAGCGCTTTAAGCTCTGCATAAAGCGCATCAAAGGACGCTCGATCATCCTTGGCAGCGGCTTTCATCAGCTTTTCAGCCAGCTCATACACCGCCTTATAGATTTTGGTATTAATCATTCATCACTCTCTATAACACCTTGACGCTTATTGATTTAACCATGGACAACCCAGGATCAGACTGCTGCTTTTGACTCAACAGACTCTAGAATATCAGATGTAAACCGCCAGGACGCATTCAATCCCTGCCGTCGTTCACATAATGCCTGGCTATACCTGTGCATGGATAGCCTGTTAATCTGTTGATTATCATGATTTAACATCAGGTGAGTTATGCTTTATTCGCTATTGGCTTTATTAGTGTCTCTTCTGCTGGTAGCTGCGACGGCCTCGACGGGTGCACGCTTTCGCCCTGATGAGTGGTACCGCCAGCTGCAAAAACCCCGCTGGACACCCCCTGATATCGTTTTTCCGATTGCCTGGGGAATACTTTATTTACTGATGGCTATTGCGGCGTGGCGTATCTATATGGCCGAAGACTCCCCGTTCCGCACGGCAAGCCTGGCCGTGTATGGTTTTCAGCTAGTCGCCAATGCTGCCTGGTCGTGGTTATTCTTTGGACGCAAGCAGATAGCTGCCGCGCTGGCGGATATCGCGCTGCTTCTGGGTTTGTTGACGCTGGCGATTGTGCTGTTTGCCAATGTCAGTGTGCTGGCTGCCTGGCTCATGGTGCCCTATTGGCTTTGGGTATTGCTTGCCTTAACACTGAATGCCAGTGTATTGCTGTTGAACCGTAGTCAGGGACAGAGTTGAATCCATGATCACATCCCACTGGATACTCGGCCCCGGGGCCATTGGCCGCCTGTTGGCGCATTCATTGGCTCCTGTGACCAATCTCTGCGTTATAAGCCGCCGCCCGCTTCCCATAGAGCAGATACTCACCACGCCAGAGGGCAAGCAAAAGGTGCAACGCCTTGACATCCTCACAGTGGAAAAGCTGGTTGAACAGGCGCCCATCGCGCCAGATGCTGTGCATATTACCACCAAGGCGATGGCAGCAGAAGCAGCGCTGGCCAGCCTGGCTGAGCGCCTTCCTGCCATCACGCCGCTGGTACTGTGGCAGAACGGTTTTCTGTCTCAGCCACGGATTACCCGAACGTGGGCAGGCCCGGTGCTATGCGCGACCACTACTCAGGGTGCCTACCTGA
>JBNJGW010000013.1:0-45167 GCA_051748005.1 Pseudomonadota bacterium
TAACTGTTTCAGCACTTCCGCCAGTTTCTGGACGATAACCGGCGCCAGGCCTTCAGTAATTTCATCAAGCAGCAGGATACGCGCACCTGTGCGCAGTATCCGCGCCATGGCCAGCATCTGCTGCTCGCCGCCGGAAAGCCGTGTACCCGGGCTACGGCGACGCTCATAAAGATTGGGGAACATGGCGTAGATCTCATCCAGCGACATGCCATCGGAGCGCACAGTGGGAGGTAGCAACAAGTTCTCGTGAACATCCAGGCTGGCAAAGATCCCACGCTCTTCAGGGCAGTAGCCGATGCCCAGACGCGGAATATGGTGCGGCTTCATCTTGAGGGTTTCGTTGCCGTTGATCATGATGGAGCCGTTTCTCCGCCCCACCATATTCATGATCGACTTGAGCGTCGTACTGCGTCCGGCACCATTACGACCGAGCAGTGTCACCAACTCGCCGCGTTTGACGTTAAAATCAACGCCATGAAGAATATGCGATTCACCGTAAAAGGCATGCAGGTCCTGCACCCGGATCATCTCAGCCTGCTGAGGCTGCTGTGCTTCAAGCTGTTCTGCCGTATTCATGCCTGCGCCTCCTCTTCTTCCGCTGCCTCACTGCCCATGTAAGCTTCACGCACCAGTGGATTGCGGGAAACACTGTCATAATCGCCTTCAGCCAGCACCGCTCCACGGGCAAGCACCGTAATGCGATCACAAAGACGGCTGACAACGCTCAGATTGTGTTCCACCATCAGCACGGTGCGGCCTTTGGAAACCCGCTGGATCAACTCGACAATACGATCAACGTCTTCGGCACCCATGCCCTGGGTAGGCTCATCAAGCAGCATCATATCCGGCTCCAAAGCCAGCGTTGTCGCCACTTCAAGAGCACGCTTGCGCCCATAGGGCATTTCAACCGTCAGAATATCGGCGTACTCGCGCAGACCCACTTCATCCAGCAACGCCAATGCGCGTTCGTTAAGATGATCCAGCGATCTTTCCGACTTCCAGAAGTGAAACGATGTACCCAGGTTTCTTTGCAGCGCAACGCGTACATTTTCCAGCGCGGTCATATGAGCGAACACGGCAGAGATCTGGAACGAGCGCACCAGCCCCATGCGGGCAATCTCATTGGACTTCAGACTGGTGATCGGCTTTCCGCGATAGAGAATCTCACCCCGGGTAGGCGGAAGAAATTTGGTGAGCAGGTTGAAGACGGTTGTCTTTCCGGCACCATTAGGGCCTATCAGGGCATGGATGTGCCCTTCCTGAACCTGGAGATTAACGTCATCAACCGCGGTGAATCCTCGGAATTCCTTGGTCAGGCCGCGGGTTTCAAGAACCACTTTACTGGCCAGAGCTTCGTCTGCACTCATACCGTAACAAGCCTCTTTGTTGTTATTGTGCTGACTGAATCCACCGACCAGAACAACTTGATTAGCCGGCGCTCTATCCTTACCTAAACGTAAGATGCAACCTCAAACTAGCAATGCAAATGGGTGCCTGACAATTAGAACTTTGGTCTATCCAAGGTATTTTCAGCGCTAAGAAATTCCCACATAACTTTAAATATCAAAAACTTAACCACAAACAGCTCGACGAAATATTAATCAATTTACCCTTTACGTTAACGTGAACTTGTTTTAGCCTCAGTTAAAAGGTTCCATAATGACGTATCCCTGACACCTAACCTCGTCGAGAGAACCTAACAAGAGACATGATGCGATGAGCAAAACATACACTATCAGCGAACTGGCCAGTGAATTCGATGTGACCACACGCAGCATTCGCTTTTATGAAGATCAGGAACTTCTGCACCCCAGCCGTCGTGGGCAGACACGTGTTTATAGCAGCAAGGACCGGGTCCGCCTCAAACTTACCTTGCGCGGCAAGCGGCTGGGGTTCTCCCTGGCGGAAATCCGTGAACTGTTTGAACTCTGGGATGAAACCCGCAGCGGCAGCGAAAAACAGCTACATCTGATGTTAAGCAAGATTTCCGAGCGCCGCGCCGCGCTGGAGCAGCAGATGAAAGACATCACCATGGTGCAGCTGGAGCTGGAGAGTGCCGAGATCCGCTGCCGTCAGGCACTGGAAGAACTCAATGAAAAACAGGACAGCGAGCCCCACAGCGCAGTAAAAAAAACAGCCGCCAAGGGGAACGGTAAATCGGCCACGGTGCATTGAGTTTTTAAGGCATCCGCCGCTTTTACCAAGCATGACTTGAACAACTTATTATCCGCTGAATATCTATAAAACAACGAACCAGACCCAACAAAATGAGCCAGGGGCAACCCGCCCCGACTATCTCACGGACACGTAAAAAGGTGATTGACCATGTTTACCCACTACTCAGAACTGAACTTCGGCCTTGATGATGAACTGAATATGCTGCGTGAGCAGGTCAATGCCTTCGCGCGGGATGAAATTGCCCCGCGTGCCGCCGAAATAGATGCCAGCAACGAATTCCCTCATGACCTGTGGAAGAAGTTTGGCGATATGGGCCTGCTTGGTATTACCGTCTCGGAAGAGGATGGTGGTAGCGGCATGGGCTACCTGGCCCACTGTATTGCCATGGAGGAAATTTCCCGGGCGAGTGCTTCTGTTGCCCTTTCCTACGGCGCTCATTCCAATCTGTGTGTCAACCAGTTGAAGATCAATGGCTCATCAGAGCAGAAAGCCAAGTATCTGCCCAAGCTGATCAGTGGCGATCACGTTGGCGCCCTGGCCATGTCCGAGCCGGGCGCAGGTTCTGATGTGGTTTCCATGCAGCTGCGTGCCCGCAAGGAGGGCGATCAGTATATTCTCAACGGCAACAAGATGTGGATCACCAACGGGCCGGATGCCGATGTGCTGGTCGTTTACGCCAAGACCGACCCGGACGCCGGTTCGAAAGGCATTACCGCCTTTATTATCGAAAAGGGCATGCCGGGTTTCACCACTGCCCAGAAGCTCGACAAGCTGGGCATGCGCGGCTCTAACACCTGCGAGCTGGTGTTCCAGGACTGCGCGGTACCGGCAGAAAACATCCTGGGTGATGAAGGCAAAGGCGTTCGCGTATTGATGAGCGGCCTTGATTACGAGCGCGCCGTGCTGGCTGCCGGCCCCATCGGCATCATGCAGGCGGCCATGGATGTGGTGATGCCTTACATCCATGAACGCAAACAGTTTGGTCAGTCAATCGGTGAGTTCCAGCTGGTACAGGGCAAGGTAGCGGATATGTATACCACCATGAATGCCTGCCGCGCCTACCTCTACGCGGTTGCCGGTGCCTGTGACCGGGGCCAGACATCACGCAAGGATGCCGCCGGGGTGATTCTCTACTGTGCCGAAAAGGCCACCCAGGTGGCGCTGGATGCCATTCAGCTGCTTGGCGGCAACGGTTACATCAACGAATACCCCACCGGCCGGCTACTGCGCGATGCCAAGCTGTATGAAATCGGCGCAGGCACCAGCGAAATCCGCCGCATGCTGATCGGCCGTGAGCTGTTCAGCGAATCGAACTAAACATGGCTTATATCCTGTCATTTTCACTATCAAGCGTTAATGGAGCCGATCAATGGCCATGTTAAAAACCCAGGTCAACCCGCGTAGCGACGCCTTTCAGGCCAACGCGGCCAGTATGCAGACAGAAGTTTCCAAGCTGCATGAACTGACTGCTGCCATCTGCCAGGGCGGCGGTGAAAAAGCCCGCAAGCGGCATGAGTCACGGGGCAAGCTGTTTGTCCGTGATCGTATTGATCACCTGATTGATGAAGGCTCACCCTTTCTGGAATTTTCGGCGCTAGCCGCCCACGACGTCTATGAAAGTGCCGTACCGGCAGCGGGTGTGGTCACCGGCATCGGGCGGGTGTCCGGGGTGGAATGCGTGATCGTTGCCAACGATGCCACCGTCAAGGGCGGCACCTACTTTCCGCTGACCGTCAAGAAGCATATTCGCGCCCAGGAAATCGCCCGCAAGCACCGCCTGCCCTGCATCTATCTGGTCGATTCCGGCGGTGCCTTCCTGCCTCGCCAGGATGAAGTTTTCCCTGACCGTGATCATTTCGGGCGCATCTTCTATAACCAGGCCACCCTCTCCGCTGAAGGCATTCCGCAGATTGCCGTGGTCATGGGTTCCTGCACCGCTGGCGGCGCCTACGTACCGGCCATGGCGGATGAGTCGATCATCGTTAAGGAACAGGGCACTATCTTCCTGGGTGGCCCGCCGCTGGTTAAAGCGGCCACCGGTGAAAGCATCAGTGCCGAAGACCTGGGTGGCGCCGACGTTCACGCCAAGGTCAGCGGCGTGGCCGACCATTATGCCGAAAACGATGCCCATGCCCTGCAACTGGCCCGCGCCTGTGTGTCACGCCTTAACTGGCAGAAACGCGGCCAGCTGGCCATGCAGGCCCCCAAGCCGCCGCAGCTCGACCCGTCAGAACTTTACGGCATTGTCGGCACAGATCTTAAAAAGCCCTTTGACGTGCGTGAAGTGATTGGCCGCATCGTCGATGGCTCAGACTTTGATGAATTCAAGCGCTACTACGGCGACACCCTGGTCACCGGCTTTGCGCATATTCACGGCCACCCGGTTGGCATTGTCGCCAATAACGGCGTGCTTTTTTCGGAAAGTGCCGTCAAGGGTGCGCACTTTATCGAGCTGTGCGCTCAGCGCAAGATACCGCTGATCTTCCTGCAGAACATCACCGGCTTTATGGTCGGTTCCAAATACGAGCATGAAGGCATCGCCAAGCACGGCGCCAAACTGGTCACTGCCGTGGCCTGTGCCCGGGTACCCAAATTCACCGTGCTGATTGGCGGCAGCTTCGGCGCGGGCAACTATGGCATGTGTGGTCGCGCCTACGATCCCAACCTGCTGTTCATGTGGCCTAATGCACGCATTTCGGTCATGGGGGGCGAGCAGGCTGCTGGGGTGCTTTCCCAGGTCAAGCGCGAACAGTATGAGCGTGAAGGACGCGAATGGACGTCTGAACAAGAAGAGGCGTTCAAGCAGCCCACCCGCGAGCAATACGAACACCAGGGTCACCCCTACTACGCCAGCGCTCGGCTGTGGGATGACGGTGTGATTGATCCGGCCCAGACCCGAGACGTACTGGGCCTGTCCCTGGCGGCGGCAATGAATGCCGAGATTGAAGAAACGCGCTTCGGCGTGTTCCGGATGTAAGGAGCAGACCGTGGCTTATTCCTCACTTGAACTGCACGACAATGGCGTTGCCTGGCTGCTACTCAACCGCCCGGACGTTCACAACGCCTTTGATGATCATCTGATTGCTGAACTCAACGCCCATCTGGAAAAACTGCATGCACTGGCAGATGCTGGCGACGTTCGGGTGGTGGTGCTCGGCTCTGAAGGCAAGAGTTTTTCGGCAGGCGCTGACCTTAACTGGATGAAGCGCATGGTGGATTACTCCCTGGACGATAATCTGGCCGATTCGCGCAAACTGTCTGCCCTGATGCATGGACTGGATACCCTGCCCTGCCCGACGCTGTGCCGGGTACAGGGCGCAGCCTTTGGCGGTGCGGTCGGGCTGGCTGCCTGCTGTGACGTCGTGATTGCCTCTGAAAAAGCCCGATTCTGCCTGTCAGAAGTCAGGATTGGTCTGTCGCCCGCGGTCATCAGCCCCTATGTGCAGCGTGCCCTGGGCGAGCGTCAGATGCGCCGTTATGCGCTGACGGCGGAAGTCATGGATGCCGCCACCGCGCTGAATCTTGGCCTGGCACATCAGGTAGTGGCTCCTGATGCACTGAACGATGCCGTCGATAGCATGCTGGAAACCCTGCTCGGCGGATCGCCCCAGGCCCAGCGCGCCACCAAGGCACTGCTTGCCAGCGTTGCCAAGGCCTCCGATGCTGACACCACCCGGGAGCACACCTGCCAGGTCATAGCCCGCCTGCGGGTCAGTAATGAAGGCCAGGAAGGGCTGGCAAGCTTTTTCGACAAGCGCCGCCCGGCCTGGACGGCCCCTCACAACACAACGACAAACGCTGCGGAGCCACGCTCATGACTTCTGAACATTCTCCCGAACAGACGCCACAACACGCTCGATTCGACACCCTGTTAGTGGCTAACCGCGGCGAGATTGCCTGCCGTGTGATGCGTACCGCTCGCCGTATGGGCCTGAAAACCGTGGCGGTTTATTCGGATGCCGACGCCAACGCCCGCCATGTGCGTGAGGCGGATGAAGCGGTACGTATCGGCCCGGCCGCCGCTCGCGATAGCTACCTGGATGTGAACGCCGTGGTGGAAGCGGCCAAGCGCACCGGCAGCGGTGCGATTCACCCTGGTTACGGCTTCCTTTCGGAAAACGGTGCCTTTGTGGAAGCCCTCGACAAGGCCGGTATTACCTTTGTTGGCCCTCCGGCTTCGGCGATTGCTGCCATGGGCGATAAGTCTTCCGCCAAGGCGCGTATGCATGCTGCTGGCGTGCCGCTGGTGCCGGGCTACCACGGCGATGATCAGGATGACGCCCTGCTCAAGGCCGAAGCCGACAAGATTGGCTATCCGGTGATGCTCAAGGCCAGCGCCGGTGGCGGCGGTAAGGGCATGCGGGTCGTTGAATCCACTGAAGCCTTCCAGGCTGCGCTGGATGGCTGCCGGCGAGAATCCAAAGCCGCTTTCGGCGATGACCGCATGCTGATCGAGAAATACCTGGTACAGCCCCGCCATGTGGAAGTTCAGGTTTTCTGCGACCGTCACGGCAACGGGGTGTACCTGTTCGAGCGCGACTGCTCGGTGCAGCGTCGTCACCAGAAGGTCCTCGAAGAGGCCCCGGCGCCTGGCATGACACCCGAATTACGCGCCGCCATGGGCGACGCCGCTGTACGCGCCGCTCAGGAAATCAATTATGTGGGCGCGGGCACCGTCGAATTCCTTCTCGATGCTGACGGCTCTTTCTATTTCATGGAAATGAACACCCGTCTGCAGGTCGAACATCCGGTCACCGAGATGATCACCGGCCAGGATCTGGTTGAATGGCAGCTAAGGGTGGCCATGGGCGAGGCACTGCCGCTTTCCCAGGACGCCCTGACCATCACCGGCCACAGCTTTGAAGCCCGCCTGTACGCAGAGGACCCGGAGCAGGACTTCCTGCCAGCCACTGGCACCCTGAGCCGCTTCGCGCTGGATCTGGAAGGCGCTGGGCTGGGCACGGATCAGGTACGTCTGGACAGCGGCGTGGAAAGCGGCGACGTGGTGTCCATGCATTACGATCCTATGCTTGCCAAGCTGATTGTGCATGGTGTCGACCGCAATGCGGCGCTTGCGACGCTGAACCGCGCCCTGGCGGCGCTGGATGTTCAGGGCGTGGTGACCAACCGGGCATTTTTGCAGCGATTATCCACCCACCCCGGTTTCAGGAACCTTGAGCTTGATACGCGTTTTATCGAGCGCAATGAAGCCACCCTGTTTGCGCCCCGCCAGTACCGGGTCGAGGAATACGCCAGCGCAGCGCTGATCGGCCTGGGCCAGTTGGCCCATGAGTGCGAAAGCGACTCCCCCTGGGATCGGCATGACGGCTTTCGTCTGAACGCCCCGCATACCATTCGGATTGCGCTGTGCGACCCGGATCATGCCAAGGACGATACGTCAGACCAGATTGTGGTCGTTGAAGGCACTCGGGCCAACGGCGCGGCTCCCTGGCAGCTGACATTCAACGGCGGCAATGTCGACGGCCAGACGCTGAACGCCAGCCTGCAGCAGCTGGCAGGTGATGCGGTTGCAGTAACGCTGGATGGTCACCGCCAACGCCTGCAGGCGCGCCTGGTCGGTGATGAACGCAATCTGGTGGTGCTGTCTGACCCGGCAGGTGAAACCCGTCTGTTCTGGCGGCGTATTGATGCCATCGACCACGGCCACCATGAGGCGGAATCCACCTTGACTGCGCCTATGCATGGCACCGTCGTCACTCTGCTGGTAGAGCCCAATCAGGCGGTTGAGAAAGGCATGCCGCTGATGGTAATGGAAGCCATGAAGATGGAACACACCATGACCGCCCCGGCTGATGGCTATGTAGCGGCCTTCCACTTCAGCGCCGGTGATACGGTGGGCCAGGGTGATGTGCTGCTCGAATTTGCGGCTGACGACTGATCTTCCACCATGACCCAGACACAGGAGATTGCCATGTCACTGCCTGATTCAGTCCGGCTGTTTGAAATGTCGCCCAGGGACGGGCTTCAGAACGAGCCCGGTACCCTAGTGCCCACCGCTACCAAGATTGCCCTGATTGAGCGATTGGCGGATGCAGGTATGACGCATATCGAGGCCGCCAGTTTTGTCTCGCCCAAGTGGGTGCCGCAGATGGGCGACGCCAGTGACGTCATGACGGGTATCCGGCGCAGAGAAGGCGTTGTTTACTCTGCCCTGACGCCCAACCTCAAAGGGCTTGAAGGCGCTATTGCGGCCAACGTCGAGGAAGTGGCGGTCTTTGCCGCCGCTTCTGAAGCCTTCTCTCAGAAGAATATCAACTGCTCGATTGCTGAATCCCTGCAGCGCTTTGAGCCGGTCATGGCCCGCGCTAGCGAAGCGGGCGTCCGGGTACGCGGCTATGTGTCCTGCGTATTGGGCTGCCCCTATGAAGGCGATATCGATCCGGAGCGCGTGGCTGAGGTGGCCAAGGCGTTATTGAATCTGGGCTGCTATGAAATTTCCCTGGGCGACACCATTGGCGTCGGCACACCGCTGAAAGCCAAGCGCATGCTGGCAGCGGTCAACCGCCAGGTACCGATGGATCAGCTGGCCGCCCACTTTCATGATACCTACGGCCAGGCACTGGCCAACCTGTATGCCGTCCTCGAAGAAGGCATCAGCGTGATTGATGCCTCAACGGCAGGCCTTGGTGGTTGCCCCTACGCTAAGGGCGCCTCGGGCAACGTCGCCACAGAAGACGTTCTCTACCTGCTGGAAGGGCTAGGCATCAACACCGGCATTGATCTGCAGGCCGTGATTGATACCGGCTACTGGATTACCGCTGAACTGGGCCGCACCCCAGGTTCACGGGTAGCGCAGGCAAAAGGCCCTTGCCATGTCTAGCGCCCTCCCCGGCTTCCTATAATAAAAACTGCGTTGGTATTTCGTTCGGACAACAAAAAATATCTCGGAGACACACCCATGGCACCACAACCTTCAGCCCCCATGCTACCCAGCTACACCAGCAGCACGGCCCAAAAGCCGCTGCTGGGCATGACGATTGGCGACAAGTTTGACCAGATTGTTGCCGAGTATCCGGATAACGATGCGCTGATCGTGCTCCATCAGGATATCCACTGGAGCTATCGTCAACTACAGGAAGAGGTCAACCGCTGCGCCCGCGCCCTGCTGGCGATTGGCGTTAAACCTGGCGACCGTGTTGCCATCTGGGCGCCCAACTGCAGCGAGTGGACGCTGACCCAGTTTGCCACCGCCAAGGTGGGCGCCATTCTGGTTAACATCAACCCGGCGTATCGTACCCACGAGCTTGAATATGCGCTTAACCAGTCCGGCGCCCGTTTTCTGGTCACCGCCGACAGTTTCAAATCATCCGATTACCGCGCCATGCTGATGGAGCTGGCACCGGAACTTGCCGCCAGCGCCGAGGGTAAGCTGAAATCCCAGAAGTTGCCGGAACTGGAGTGCGTGATCAACCTCAGCGCTGACAAATACGACGGCATGTGGCGCTGGGCAGATTTTATGGAACAGTCAACTAACATCAGCCAGACCGATGTGAATGACCTGCAGGCCACCCTGCAGTTTGATGACCCCATCAATATCCAGTACACCTCAGGCACCACTGGCTTTCCCAAAGGGGCGACGCTTTCCCACCACAACATTCTCAACAACGGCTTTTTCGTTGCTGAAAGCATGGGCTTCACCAGTGACGACCGTCTGGTGATTCCGGTACCGCTCTACCACTGCTTCGGTATGGTGATGGGCAATCTGGGCTGCATGACCCACGGTGCCGCCATGATCTACCCCGGTGAAGGGTTTGACCCGGAAGCGGTGCTCAAGGCGGTGCATTCGCAGCGCGCTACGGCTCTTTATGGCGTGCCGACCATGTTTATTGCCGAGCTGGATCATCCTGATTTCGCGAGCTTTGATCTCTCGACCCTGCGCACCGGCATCATGGCAGGCTCCATCTGCCCTGCCGAAGTCATGCGCCAGGTGATCAACAAGATGAACATGAAAGGCGTGCAGATTGCCTACGGCATGACCGAAACCAGCCCGGTCTCTACCCAGACCGGCGCCGATGACAGTATCGACAAGCGCGTTTCCACCGTTGGCCGTACCCAGCCGCACCTGGAAACCAAGATTGTTGACCCGGGTAGCGGCGGCATCCTGCCACGCGGTGAGATCGGCGAGCTGTGCACCCGGGGTTACAGCGTCATGCTCAAGTACTGGAATAACGACAAGGCCACCCATGAAGCCATTGACGCAGCCGGCTGGATGCACACCGGCGACCTGGCCACCATGGATGAGGAAGGCTATGTGCAGATTGTCGGGCGCATCAAGGATATGGTGATTCGCGGCGGTGAGAACGTCTACCCCAAGGAAATCGAGGAATTCCTGTATACCCACCCGGCGATTTCCGAGGTGCAGGTCACCGGCGTGCCGGACAAGAAATACGGCGAGGAACTGATTGCCTGGGTCAAGCTCAACGGCAGCAACGACGACATCACCAGCGAAGATCTACGGGAGTTCTGCAAGGGCAAGATCACCCACTTCAAGATTCCGCGCTACTTCAAGTTCGTGGATGACTTCCCGATGACCGTGACCGGCAAGATCCAGAAGTTCAAGATGCGCGAAATCTCCATCCAGGAACTCGGGCTGGATGATGGCAAAAAGGACTAGCGCTGATGACACTTGCCCAGCATTACCAGCAGTATCTCAGCGTTGATAGCGTGCTCGGCCAGGTGGCCGAGCACTACCCCGATGGGCCAACATTTTTCCAGTTGGCCCCGCTGGATCAGTTGCATATCGGCGGCATCAAGGCCTCTGCCCGGCTGATGGACCTGCTGGACCCGCAAACCCACCCCAGGGTGCTGGATATTGGTGCCGGTGCCGGTGGTCTGATGCGTCAGGCTGCTGAAGCAGGTTTCGAAATGCTCGGGTTGGATATTACCCATGGTTTTAACCATTTGAACCAGGGGCTTTCGCAGCTGGCCGGGCTTGGACATCGCGCTCACTGCATTACCGCGGATGCGCTGAACTTACCCCTGGCAGACGCCAGTATGGACGCCGTGCTGTTCCAGCACAGCTTTCTGAACATGCCGGATAGCGCCGCTGTGCTGAAAGAATGCCGTCGGGTATTACGCCCTGATGGCAAGCTGGTGATGCATGAAGTCGTTCGCGGCCCCCGTGCAGACGCCATGCGCTACCCGGTACCCTGGGCAAGTGACGCCCAGCACTCTCATCTGGACAGTGCCGACCAGCTACGCCAACAGCTGGAACAGGCCGGCTTTCATATCGATCATTTTATTGACTGGAGTGACGATGCCCTGGCATGGCGCCAGCGCCAGCGTACAAAGGAAACCCAGCAAGGCCGTCAAGCCGTGTTATCTCCCCAACTGGTCTTTGGTGAGCGTTTTATCACCATGGGCAAGAATCTGGTCAGCAATCTGGGCGAAGGCACCATCAGAGTCGTTGAGGTAGGCGCCACGGTTGGCTAGAACACCCGTATTTTTTGGCGCCCTATTTCAGCCAATACTTATCAATCAATCTATGCACGACCCGGCCATAGGGCGGCAGGATATAGCGGGTGGCGTTAAACTTGCCCTTTCTGTAAATACCCTTGGCCTGGGAAAAGGTCCGGAAACCTTCCGGGCCGTGATAGGCGCCCATACCGGAGTCGCCCACGCCGCCGAAGGGGAGATCATCAACGCCCACATGGGAAACGGTGTCGTTCAGGCAGACACCGCCGGAATGGGTGTTCTTCAGCACTCTTTCGCAGTGGCGCTGATCCCAGTCAAAGTAGTATAGAGCCAGTGGACGCGGGCGCTCGTTGACATACTCAATGGCATCGTCCAGGTGGGTGTAAGGCAGCACCATCATCAAGGGGCCAAAAATTTCATCCTGGGCAATCTGCATATCGTCGGTGACGTTAAGTACCAGTGTATGCGGCATTTTCTGGCTGTCGGTGAGGTCTTCACCGGCCGGGTTGATCTCGATGATCTGCGCGCCCTTTTCACGGGCATCCACCAGGTAGCCCTGTAAACGCTTGTACTGGCGCGGGTTGACGATAGCGGTAAAATCCGGGTTGTTAAGCATGCTGGGGTAGGATCGGGTTATCTGTGCTTTCCAGGCGTTGATGAATTCCTGCACCCGGTCTGCCGGGCAGAGAACATAGTCCGGGGCCACACAGGTCTGACCGGCGTTAAGACACTTGCCAAAGGCAATCCGCTCGGCGGCCTCCTGCATGGGAAAGTCCTGACCGATTATACAGGGGCTCTTGCCGCCCAACTCCAGGGTCACCGGGGTCAGATTGGCCGCTGCAGCCCGCATGATGTGCCGACCGACGCTTGTCGAGCCGGTAAACAGCAGGTGGTCGAATGGTAGACTGGCAAACGCTTGCGCCACGTCCACTTCACCATTGATAACCGCCACCTGGTCTTCCGGGAAGGTATCAGCGACCAGCGTTTGCAACAGAGCGCTGGTTTGCGGGGTGGCTTCACTCATCTTGATCATTACACGATTACCCGCGGCCAGAGCAGTGATCAATGGCACCACCGCCAACTGGATAGGGTAGTTCCAGGGCACCATGATCCCCACCACGCCCAGCGGGTGATATTCTACCCAGGCCTTGCCGGGCCAGCTTAACGCGCTGACGCTGCGCTTGTGGGGCTTCATCCATTTGCGCAGTTGCTTGATGGTGTATTTGAGCCCTTCGAGGGTAATCATGATCTCCGCCATCCTGGTTTCATCGGCGGCACGCGTTGTGAAATCCTTGTTGAGAGCTTCTACAAGGGCATTCTGATGATTAAGCAGCATGGGTCTGATGCGACTGATCAGTTCGATACGCTGCTCTGCATCGGGGTATGGAGACTGGCGGTAGGCCGTTTTCTGGGCAGCAAAGATCTGCTGCATAGCGGCAGTGTCGGCGTTACTGCCGTGGCGATCTTGCACGTCGGCGACCATGGCTCATTGCCTCGAAGAAGGAATTCATTATTTATGATGACCAGACAAACGCCACAAGCGCAACGTAAACATCATCACCAAGCGCACCTTACGGGCTTTATATAGATCAACAATGAAAACACCTAGCGGATCAGCGCCGGCCTTTAGGCCGTGACGGTTTGGCCACGACAGGTTTGCCTGCACGCTCGGATCGGTTTCTCCCCGCTGGTTTAACCGGGGTTTTCTTTTTTACTCCCGTCCCCTTAGCTGCGGGTTTGGAGGGATGCTTGCCCGCCGGTTGGCCTTTTGGCCCACTACGTACCTGACCCGTTGCTTTTTTCTTCCTGCCCGGCTTTTTGCCAGGCCCTTTGCCGGCACCGCCGTTGTAGTCGGGACGGGCCGCGTTCGGTCGGGCCGCTCTCGGTCGGGCCTTGTCTGATCGCGTGGGTGATTTTTTATCAGGTGCCGCCTGAGACGTTTCGGTCAGCTGGATAATAGTATCGATTTCCTTGGGCGTCAGATCCCGCCAGTCGCCCAGGGCAATGCCCTTGAGGGAAATGTTCATGATGCGGGTACGCACCAGTTGGGTCACTTCATAGCCGAAATACTCGCACATACGGCGAATCTGGCGGTTCAGGCCCTGCACCAGGGTAATGGTAAATACAAAGGTCGACACCTTGCTGACCCGGCATTTTTTGGTCACCTGGCCAAGAATCGGTACGCCGTTCTGCATCCCTTCAATAAACTCATCGGTAATCGGCTTGTTCACCGTCACCGTATATTCTTTTTCGTGGTTATTGTTGGCGCGCAGGATTTTATTGACCAGATCGCCGTTATTGGTCAGCAAGATCAGCCCCTGGGAATCCTTATCCAGACGCCCGATGGGAAAGATACGCACGGCGTGTTGCACAAAATCGACAATATTGTCTTTTTCCGCCTTTTCAGTGGTGCTGACGATGCCGACCGGTTTATTCAGCGCGATCAGGATCAGGTCTTCTTCCTCCTGGGGCTCAATTTCCTGGCCGTTGACCCTGACCCTGTCCCCGGCCGTTACCTGGTCGCCGGTTGTTGCGCGGCGGCCGTTGATCCAGACGTTGCCCTGCTCCACAAAGCGGTCGGCTTCGCGGCGTGAACACAGGCCACTTTCGCTGATGTATTTGTTGATGCGGGTCGATTTTCGTAATGACATAGAACGCCTGACCACTGAAAAAACGTTAAAAAGAAGAACCCGGCTGGTTGAGAAAGTCTACCTCAGCCTGGCTGGAAGTTCTGCCCAGCACGACATTGCGGTGCGGATAGCGCCCGAAACGCTCAATAATCGCCCTATGGCGCTTTTCGGCGTCAAGGTTCCTTTCCAGCCCCGGCTGATTAAAAAGCTGTACGGCACGATAATGAATCACTAATGACTCACTGTGCATATAGGGCATATACAGAAAACTGCGCTCGACCACTGACAGCGACTGATCAGTACCCTTGGCGACCGCCTCCTGAGCCAGCACCAGAGCCTGCGAATCGCAGGCAAAGGCTCGGGCATCGTGGCGGTAAATATTGCGCGAGAACTGGTCCAGCACAATAATCTCGGCCAGGCGCCCACGGGGGGACGCACGCCACTCAAAGCATTCACAGGCCGCTACTTGAGCGTGGAGATCGCCAAAGCGCTGGATAATCTCTCGATCCAGTGCAGGATCTTTCCTGAACCACTGTGCAGGCCTCAGTTCCTGAAACCAGAAGGCCAGTATCGAGTCGATTTCTGCCGTCATTTGGGCCCCTCTGATCATGCATAAACATCAATAATCACGCCGCTACCCGGAGGTAGCGGCGCTGACAAGGCAGGAAAACACGGTTAACCGGTATTGCGCAGGCCTGCCGCTATGCCGGCCATGGTCACCATGAGGGCACGGGAAAGGTCAGCGCTGATCGCACCATCGGCATCACGGTTACGCTGCAGAAGCTCTGCCTGCAGTCCGTGAAGTGGATCGATATAGGGATTACGCACATCAATCGCCTGACGGATCAGCGGGGTATTCTCCAGCAGTTCCTCCTGCTGGAGGATATCCAGCACCACCTCTTCCAGGCGCCCGAAGCGATCACGCAGTTTCTGACCCAGCGCTTTCAGGGAAGGCTCGTCGACAAGGCGATATTCGTAATAGGCAGCAATCGCAACATCAGCCTTGGCCAGCAGCATTTCCAGCATATCCAGATAGGTACCAAAGAAGGGCCACTGGGTACGCATTTCCCGCAGCACCTCACGTCCGCCCGGCTCTTCAAGACGGCGTGAAAACGCTTCTCCGCTCCCCAACCAGGCAGGCAGCATCAAGCGGATCTGGGTCCAGGCAAAAATCCACGGAATCGCCCGCAAGGTTTCCACTCCGCCGTCCTGACGACGCTTGGTCGGGCGTGACCCCAATGGCAGGCGGCCAAGCACACCTTCCGGCGTGACCGCACGGAAGTAAGGTACAAAGTCCGGGTCTTCACGCACCACGCCGACGTAGGCGGCATGTGCCACTTCAGCCAGGCGATTCATTTCTTCCCGCCAATGGGGTTCAGGCTCCGGCGGCGGCAACAGTGTCGCCTCAAGCACCGCGCAGGCGTATATTTCCATGGAGCGCAGGGCAATATCCGGCTGGCCAAACTTGAAACGGATCATTTCGCCCTGTTCGGTCACCCTGAGGCTACCGTTCACCGAACCGGGAGGCTGGGAAAGAATCGCCGCATGAGCCGGGCCGCCGCCCCGGCCCACCGTGCCACCCCGACCGTGGAACAGGGTCAGATCAACGCCGTGTTTTTCACATACGTTGACCAGCGATTCCTGGGCGCGGTACTGCGCCCAGGCAGCTGCCAGCTGGCCAGCATCCTTGGCGGAATCTGAATAGCCGATCATGACTTCCTGACGCTCATCGGTCAGCGCCCGGTAACCGGGCAGTGCCAGCAGCTGATCAATCACATCCGCGGCGTGATCCAGGTCATTCAAGGTTTCAAACAGCGGCGCAATCGGCAGCTTAACCTGGCCCCCCACTTCCTTCATCAGCAGCGCCACCGCCAACACGTCCGATGGCTGAGCTGCCATGGAAATAATATAGGTACCCAGGGCTTCCTGATGCTCCTGGGCGATCACCCTGAAGGTATCCAGCACTTCCCGGGTTTCCGCTGAGCATTCCCAGCGGCGCGGAATCAGCGGCCGCTGAGAGGCCAGCTCGGCCAGCAGAAATTCCTGACGCTGGACCTCGTTCCAGTCACCATAGTGGCCAAGTCCCAGGGTCGCAGTCAGTTCTTCCATCACCTGGGCATGGCGGCTGCCTTCCTGACGCAGGTCGAGCTTGGTCAGGGTCACGCCGAACACTGCCACCCGGCGTAGCGTATCCAGCAGGGCACCGTTGGCAATTGTATCCAGCCCGACATCGCACAGCGAGCGGTAGCAGGTCAAAAGTGGCGCATACAGCTGGTCGCGGGTTTCAATAATCGGGCCAGGATCGACCCGCTGGCCGTCCAGCTGCGCCTTGGCCCAGTCCCGGGTGGCTTCCACACGCACCAGCAGACGCTTGAGCAGCTCACGGTAGGGTTCGGCCACCTCGCCAACATCTGCTCTCAGGGCGCTGTTGGCCTTCCACATTGAAAGTTCGGTTTTCAACTGTTCCAGATCGCGCAGATAAAGATCCGCCGCCATCCAGCGGCCAAGCAGCAGGACTTCCCGAGTCACCTTGGCGGTAACGTTGGGATTGCCGTCACGGTCACCGCCCATCCAGGAAGCGTAGCGGATCGGGGCAGCATCCAGCGGCAGGCGCTCCCCAGCCGTTTCCAGCAGCAGGTTATCCAGGTCGCGGTGAAAATCCGGCACCGCCTGCCACAGCGAGTTTTCAATCACCGCAAAGCCCCATTTGGCCTCATCAACGGGGGTAGGTCTTTCATGACGAATTTCGTCGGTGTGCCAGGCCTGGCTGATCAGCTCCTCCAGGCGCCCCTGGGCTCGGGCACCGCGCTCCGGGTAATCATCGCTGCCTTCTATGGCCGTCAGGCAGTCGTCAATGGCGTCATACTTCTGAATCAGGGTGCGACGGATAACCTCCGTCGGGTGGGCGGTCAGCACCAGTTCAACGCGCATGTTGGCCAGCGTCTCCACCAGGCTGCGCGGTGAGTTGCCGGCTTTCTCAGCCCGTGCCAGTAACTCACCCAGCACCGGCTGGCTACCGGGCTTATAGTCTTCTACCCGGCGAAAGCGGGCCCTATAGTGCTGCTCGGCAATATTCGCCAGGTTCAGAAACTGGTTGAAAGCCCGGGTGACCGGCAGTAGATCCTGCTCAGGCAACTTGCGCAGGTAATCGATCAGCTCTCGCTGATGCAGGCTGTCGCCCTGACGCCCCTGCTTGGCATGGGCACGGATGGCTTCAATCTTGTTGACAAACGACTGGCCCAGATCGTCTGCAATAGTACGGCCTAGACTGTCACCGAGAATGCGCACGTTATCACGCAGCGACTCATGTAGGTCATGGCTCATGGGATGTTGCCTCCTGGCGGGATCTTATAGGTCGTTAAGTTTTTTTAAAATCGGTCTCGTCTGCTGAGTGCTGGTTCATCGCCTTTTCCTCTGCCTTGGCAACCTGCCAATGAGCCTCCATTTCATCCAGCGATGCCTCGGCCAATGGGCGCCCGGCGGCCGACAGTGCCTCCTCGACGTAACGAAAGCGGCGTTCAAATTTAGCATTGGTGGCGCGCAGGCACTGTTCCGGGTCGGCCTTTAGCGTGCGCGCGAGGTTGGTGACGGCAAACAGCAGATCCCCGATTTCCTCACGAACATGCCTATCGTCACCAATCTCTAGCGCTTCCTCCACTTCGGCCAGCTCCTCGCGTATCTTGGCCAGCACACCTCGGCTGTCGGGCCAGTCAAACCCGACCCGGGCAGCCCGCTTGGTCAATTTGTTGGCACGGCTCAGTGCCGGCAGCGTTCGCGGCACATCATCAAGCACCGACGGCGGCTGCTCGGCCCTGCCAGCTCTCTCTTCCGCCTTGAGCGCTTCCCAGCGGGAATTGACCTGTAGGGTCTGAACGTCTTCAGCACTCACACCCGGTGGGCGACGCGATGCCAGGGTACCGTCAGGAAATACATGTGGGTGACGACGCAGCATCTTGGCGGTCAGGGTATCCACCACCGTATGGAAATCGAAACGCTGCTCCTCGGCCCCAAACTGGGCGTAATACACCACCTGAAACAGCAGGTCACCCAGCTCACCGGGAAGCTCATCAAAGGCACGCCGTTCGATCGCATCGGCCACTTCGTAGGCTTCTTCCAGTGTATGCGGGATAATGCTGTCCCAATCCTGCCGGATATCCCAGGGACAACCCTGTTCGGTGTCACGCAGCACCGCCATCAGAGTCAACAGGTCATCCAGTTGATAGCGCATTCAGGCACCTCTCGGGCGGGAAGACTTGTCAGGGCTGGCATCGCGCAGGCGCCGCACCTCGGTGACATTCGGCAACTGCTGAATACGCGAGAACAGACGACCCAGGGCTTCAAGCCCTTCCACCTCCAGGGTGATGCGCAGCCGGGCAATGCCTTCGTCGGTATCGGTCAGGGTATTCACCGCCAGTACGTTGACCTTTTCATTACCCAGCAGACCAGTCACGTCGCGCAGCAAACCGGAACGGTCCCAGGCCTGGATTTCAATAGTCACCGGATAGCGGGTTTGTGCCTGCTCACCCCATTCCACTTCAATAATCCGCTGGGGTTCATCGACCCGTAACTGAAGAATATTCGGGCAATCCTGACGGTGTACGGTGACCCCACGCCCCTGGGTGATAAAGCCAACGATTGGCTCATTGGGCACCGGGCTGCAGCAATTGGCCATGCTGGTCTTGAGATTACCCACACCTAGCACGGTAATGTCGCTCTTGTTGGCCTTGCTCGGCTGGCGGCGGGGTTTGGCCAACAGGCGGTCAAGCTGCTCCTGGTCGTCATGCTCGCCAAACAGCTGCTGGGCCTGGTTAAGTACCTGGCCAATCCGCAGGTCGCCAGCCCCCAGGGCAGCGTACATATCCTCTGCTGATACGTAGTTGACCGCTTTTGCCAACTGCCTGAGGTCCAGACCTTCCACATCCAGACGGCGCATCTCACGCTCGAACAGGGCACGGCCTTCCTCAACATTCTGATCGCGGG
Source organism: Pseudomonadota bacterium (assembly GCA_051748005.1). Classification (GTDB taxonomy): domain Bacteria; phylum Pseudomonadota; class Gammaproteobacteria; order Pseudomonadales; family Halomonadaceae; genus Vreelandella. Next base: position 19,224 of record JBNJGW010000013.1, read on the forward strand.
CCTGGTACTTGAACCAGGCCTGGATCTTGGCTCGCGCTCGGGACGTTCGCACATAACCAAGGTTCGGGTTAAGCCAGTCACGACTTGGCCCCCCCTTGCTGGCGGTAAGGATCTCGACCTGCTGGCCAGTCTTGAGCTTGTAAGTCAGCGGGACAATCCGCCCATTGACCTTGGCCCCCCGGCAGCGGTGGCCAATCTCGGTATGCACCCGGTAGGCAAAGTCGATAGGCGTGGCGATACGCGGCAGGTCGATGACGTGGCCATCCGGGGTGAAGACGTAGATACGATCAGGAGCAACATCACTGTTAAGCCCTTCACGCAAGTCACTGAAGTCACCTACTTCGTCCTGCCATTCCAGCACCTGACGCAACCAGGCAATTTTCTCTTCGTAGCTGCGGCTTTTGGCGTTGGTATCATGGCCTTTATAGCGCCAGTGGGCGCAAACCCCCAACTCGGCTTCATCATGCATGGCAAAGGTGCGGATCTGGATTTCCAATACCTTGCTCTCCGGACCGAATACTGCCGTATGCAACGATTGATAGCCATTCTTCTTGGGATTGGCAATATAATCATCAAACTCGTTGGGCACGTGATGCCAGCGCGAATGCACAATGCCCAGCACGGTGTAGCAGTCGGTCACTTCAGGCACCAGAATGCGCACTGCACGAATATCGTGAACCTGGGAAAAGTCGATCTTCTTACGCTGCATCTTGCGCCAGATCGAATAGATATGCTTGGCACGACCGCTGACATCGTAGTGATGGATATGCTGGGCTTCCATCAGCTGCTTGAGGGTATCCATCACCTCGTTGATATAGCGGTCACGATCAAGGCGCTTTTCGGCGAGCAGCTTGGCAATCGCCTTGTAATCTTCTTCATGCAGGTAGCGAAACGACAGATCTTCCAGCTCCCACTTGATCTGCCCGATACCCAGACGATGCGCCAAGGGAGCATAGATGTCCGAGACTTCCCGGGCAACCTGCAGGCTTTTTTCCAGCGGCGCGTCCTTGACCTGGCGCAATGCGCAGGTGCGTTCGGCAATCTTGATCAGCGCCACACGCACATCATCGACCATATTGACCAACATCTTGCGCAGGTTTTCCTGCTGATTGTGCTGATTCATGGTGTTATTAGGCGTATAAGGCTGACTGATGGCCGCCATCTGCAACACACCATCAATCAGACCGGCCACCTCACTGCCGAAGCGCTTTTCAACGGCTTCCAGGGTAATCAGCGCTTCACGCACCGAACGATACAGAACGGCAGCTTCAAGCGCCGTCTGATCAAGCTTGAGCTCCCCCAGGATATCGGCCATTTCCAGCCCCATCCGGAAACTCGAACGCGGTCCTGAGCGCACTCTATGGGTGTCCGGCGCCTCATCTTCCAGCCTCTGGGCCCACTCGCAGGCCTGCGCCAACCGGTCAGGGTCACGCAACCGCACATCCTCTTGCAGACGTGCCAGCCATTGCTGAATATCTACCTTTCCGCTCGAGGTGAGCGGCTGGTCTTCACGCACTTTGACCATCTTGGTTGTTCACCTTTATCCAGGCCACCGTCAATGACGACGCGTCTTGAATTGGAGCTGACTGAACGTTCTAGGCTTCCAGCAGCATCACGGTTTCCATATGGGCCGTGTGTACAAACATGTCGGCCACTGCGACCTGTTTGATGCGATAACCACCATGCACAAGGTGTGCCGTATCACGCGCCAGGGTCGCCGGGTCACAGGAAATATACACCACCCTTGGGCCCTGCCTGCCACGCCCCGCCAAGGCCCCCAGTGCCCGGCAGACCGTCTCGGCGCCATTGCGTGGTGGGTCAAGAATCACCGCATCCGGGCACAGCGTTTCCAGCAAGTCAGCAACGCTGCCCTCGTCGTTGAGATCCGCCTGCTGGCCGCTGACCGGCAGCTGATGGTGACGGGCATTGGCTGCAACACGAGCCACCATGGCAGGGTTACCTTCCACGGCGTGTACTCTGGCACCCGACATGGCAACCGGCAAACTAAAGTTACCGATACCGGCAAACAAGTCCAGTATTTGCTCATTTTCAACCGGCGCCAGCCATTCGATCACTTGTGCCACCATGCGCTGGTTGACCTCAGCATTGACCTGGATAAAGTCGCCTACGTCAAATGACAACGCCAAGGCGCCCGTTTCCGGCAAGGTCAGAGAGTCTAGCAACGCCGGCTTTGCACCCTGCCAGTGCATCTGCACACCCTGAGAGGCGCTTTTTTCCCGCCCGAGGAGCATACCCAGCGTCACCTGTTGCTCCTCGGCAAACGCCTGCCAGCGCTGCTCGTCGGCCGGCCTTGGGGTCAACTGGCGTACCACCACCACGCACTGTTCCGGCGTGGCCAGTAGTTCAATGTGACCGACGTCTCTGGGGGCCTCCAGGCTGTTCAAAAGTGTTCGTAACGGCGCCAGCAGTGCCTGCAGTGGAGGCACCAGCACCTTGCAGTGGTGGATATCCACCAGGCGGTGGCTGCGCTGGGCACGAAAGCCCATCAGCACCTGGCCGTGGCGATCCATGTTGACACCCAGACGGGCCCGTCGACGGTAGGCCGTCTGGTCCGCGGCCAGGCAGCCTATGTCACCCGGCCACTCAAGCCCCTGGCGGACCAGTAGCTCTGCCACCACATGACGTTTATGTTCGCGCTGGGCAGCAAGCGCCATATGCTGTAGATCACAGCCGCCACACTGACCAAAATGGGCACAGGGCGGCGTCACCCTCTGGGAGGATGATGCCAGCACTTCGCGCACATGGGCTTCGTCAAAGCGTTTACGGGTGCAATGCACAGCAACGTCAACACTTTCTCCCGGTAAGGCCTGGTCAACAAACACGGCCTTGCCTGAGGGCCAGTGAGCCACGCCTCGGCCATCGTGGGCGAGGCGTTCGATGGTCAGGCAAGAGTCGTCGCTTGCAACTTTTGCAGTGTGATTTTTTTCCTGACGCGCCAGCCCCGATTTACCCGACGCAGGCCTGGCGGGGCGACGTTTACCGAGCATTGCCATTATAGCTCCGGCGCAAAGAGGCCAGTGGACAGATAGCGGTCGCCACGGTCGCAGACTATAAAGGCGATCACCGCATTTTCAGTCTGCTCGGCAATACGCAGGGCACCCGCCAGGCCACCGCCAGCAGACACACCGGCGAGAATGCCTTCTTCCCTGGCCAGGCGGCGCATATGTTCTTCTGCTTCCTGCTGGCCGATATCCAGGGTGATATCTACCCTTGGTGGTTCAAAAATACTTGGCAGATAGGCTTCAGGCCAGCGGCGGATACCCGGTATGCTGGCCCCATCTTCCGGCTGCAAACCGACAATCTGGATATCGGGGTTCTGCTCCTTGAGAAAGCGCGATACCCCCATGATGGTGCCTGTGGTGCCCATGGAGCTGACAAAGTGCGTCACTTCCCCCCCTGTCTGGCGCCATATTTCCGGGCCTGTAGTGCGATAATGGGCTAGAGGGTTATCCGGGTTTGCGAACTGATCCAGGCGCTTACCCTCACCGCGAGAAATCATCGCATTGGCGATATCACGGGCTTCTTCCATGCCGCCTGACTGGGAGGCTGAGATCAGTTTGGCACCATAGGCAGCCATGGCCTGCTTGCGTTCGGCAGAGGCATTTTCCGGCATCACCAGTACCATCCTGTAGCCTTTGATAGCCGCCGCCATGGCCAGGGCGATCCCGGTATTACCTGAGGTTGCCTCGATCAAGGTGTCGCCGGGCTGTATTTCGCCACGGGCTTCTGCTTCAACCAGCATGGACAGCGCCGGACGATCCTTGACAGAGCCTGCCGGGTTATTGCCTTCAAGCTTGCCAAGCAGCGTATTGTTATGCCCCGCCGTGATACGCTTTAGGCGGACCAGCGGCGTATTGCCGACCATGTCTTCTAGCGTGGGATAATCCATCATGCATTCCTTATCTTGACCGTTATGCGGCATTATATCGGTGAGAGCTTGGGCTGGACAGGTAACCACACTGAATTACTGAGCGATTTTCATGTCTTTAAGCACCCGTCTTGTTGTGACATTAATGGGCATTCCATTAATCGTTTACGCCGCCATGGCGTTGCTGTTTGTGGTTCATAATGATGGCAAGTCCAACCGCCTACTGAATGAACGCCTGCTAAGCAGTAGCGAGGTAGCCGCCCCTTTACTTTCCCAGGCGCTGGTCGATAGCGATGCCACTACTCTTGATCAGGTCGCCAGACGTTTTTTCGAGCAGATGGGTTTACGCTCGATGACGTTACATGACAACCAGGGTAACCACCTGATTTCTTTAGGTCGTTCTCCCCTGTCGGCCTCACTGGACGCGCCTGGGGAGGATTTCAGGCTGAAGGATCAGGGGCCAATCTGGCAGCTGACCAAAACCCTGCCCTCCCTGCAGGCAGATGACACTTCCCCGGGATGGATCAGCGCAGAAATGGACACCCGCATTCTGCGGCTTGAACAGTATCGCTGGATTGCAATCTTCAGCCTGGGCGGCATGGTTCTCGGGCTTGCGCTGTTCCTGTCTGCCTTCGTCGTGAGCCGTTTCGCGACTCAGCCGTTGGAAGAAGCCAACCAGGCACTCTATCGACTCTCGCGAGGAGATTACCGTTTTGCGCTGACCCCACCGGCTACTGTTGAACATCGTGAATTGGCCGACAATATCAACACTCTGGCCGACAACATGCAAAGGGCCCAGCAGGATATGCAGGCCCAGATCGAACAGGCGACCAGTGAATTACAGGAATCGATGGAAACCATCGAGGAACAGAATATCAAACTTGATCTGGCCCATCGCAGCGCCTTGCGCGCCAATGCGGTGAAATCCGAATTTCTGGCCAATATGAGCCATGAGATCCGCACACCCTTGAACGGCATTATCGGCTTTTGCCGTTTGCTCGGACGCTCAAAACTTGAAGAACGCCAGCAGGAGTGGCTTCGGCATGTGCATCGCGCCTGCGATAATCTCCTGATGCTGGTCAATGACGTCCTCGATTTCTCCAAACTCGAAGCCAACCGGCTGACCCTTGAAAAAACCAACATTGATATGGTGGTGCTGGTTGAGGAAGTGATCGGCCTGCACGCACCCGAAGCACAGCGCAAACAGCTGCAGATTCTCGGCATGGTGTATGACGATGTGCCTACGCCTCTTCAGGGCGACCCGCTGCGCATCCGTCAGGTGCTCAGCAACCTGGTCAGCAATGCCGTCAAGTTTACCCGGCAAGGTGATATCATTGTGCGGGTCATGCTGGATGATTCACTCGATGCGCTAGAGGACTCCCATCGCGCAGTGCTGCGCATCAGCGTCACCGATACTGGTATCGGCTTGAGTGAAGAGCAGCAGCACCAGCTGTTCAGTGCGTTTTCCCAGGCAGAGCCCAGCCACAGCCGAGAATTTGGAGGCAGCGGCCTAGGACTCAATATATGCCGCCAGCTGATTCAGCGTATGGGTGGCGATATCGAGGTGAAAAGCGCCCAGGGGCAAGGCGCCACTTTTTCTTTCACGCTTTCCATGCTGGCCAACAATGCCGAGTCCCGACCCCGTGAAATCGCTCTGGCCAGTCCCGCCATATGCCTGCATGAAAGCCATACACCGACGCGTTTCATGCTGGAGCACCTGATCCAGCGCTGGGGAGGTCAGGTCATGCCGATTACCGCTCTGGATCAATGCCGGCTACTGGTGGTGGGTGTCACCCTTGAAGACTGCCGCTCGCCCTATCACGCCAAGCTGCAGACCATTATTCAATCAGCCCCCTGTCCCACCCTGATATTGGCCAACAGCCAGGATATTGATGCCAGCACATTTTATATGCCTCGAGGCGGGCAGCTGTTATGCAAGCCCGTTGGCCGCGATGCACTGGCAGACGCCATTCAGCAGCAATTGCTCACTCCGGCGACCTTGCCACCGATTATCGAGAGTGATACTCCCCCACAAGCGCGCAGCGTGCTGGTCGTCGACGACAATACCTCCAATAGGGAATTGCTCCAGGCCATGCTTCAACATGATGCCATAAAGGTCACGACGGCGGATAGCGGACCACTGGCGCTGGCCCGGGCCAGAGAAGCCAACGTTGCGTTCGACCTGATTCTGATGGATATCCGTATGCCGCGCATGAACGGTGTTCAGGCCATGCAGGCCATTCGCCGCCTTGGCGGGCCCTGGATTTCCTGTCCGATCGTTGCGGTCACAGCTCATGCGCTGCATCAGGAGCGCCAACAGTGGCTGGATGCCGGCATGGAGGATGTACTGATCAAACCGGTGAATGAACGCCAACTTGGCCAGCTGATTCAGCGTTTTCTGGGCATCAACCTGTATACTGCTCCTGCTGCATCACCCGAGACCTTGCCACGTCAGAGTAATACCCTGCCCATTGTAGACCTGGAACTCGGTGCTCAATTGATCAAGGGCGATGAAGAAGCGGCGCGCCAACAGCTGCTAGCGCTGATTAATACTCTGGACGATGCCCAGAGCAGCATTACTCAGGCATTGAAGGAACAAGATGAGCAGGCGCTACTCGATGCCGTCCACCATCTCAACGGCAGCAGCCGCTATTGCGGTGCCCCTGAACTGGCCCTGCTGGTTGAAACCCTGGAAACACGGATTCGTACCGGCGGAATGCAGGATGCCAAACCGTTACTGAACGACCTTTACGCGTCGATTAAACGCCTGGGTGGCGAGCGTAATCGTCTGGAAAACCCTCAAGAATAACAAACGCTAACGCGTAGTCGGCTTCATCACTCAAGCTGACATGCATGGCGCTTACATCGAGTTTTTGGGCATATGCCTTGGCAAGGCCATCGAGCTGCAGGTAGGGTTTGCCAAGGTGATCGTTGAGCACCTGGATATCTCCCCATTGAATGCCGTGACGCAGCCCGGAACCAAGCGCTTTGACAAACGCCTCCTTGGCGGCAAAGCGCTTGGCCAAGTAGCCAGCTGGTTGAGCATGGCTGGCCAGCACCCGCTGCTCCTCCGGGCCGAGTATACGCTGGGCAAAGCGCTCGCCGTGGCGTGTCATGGCCTTCTCAAAGCGCCCCACCCGGGCAATATCAGAACCTATGCCAACAATCATTAATGCCCACAGCAGCTTTGATGATCGTCATGGTCATGGTCGTGTGCGTCCAGCGCCGCCATCAGGCCTGCTTCCTGGCCGGCAATGATCAGCCGTTTCATCTCGACCACGGCTTCCTTGAGGCCCACAAACATTGCCCGGGCAATAATGGCATGGCCGATATTGAGCTCATTGATCCCTGGTATGGCAGCAATGATTTCACAGTTATGGTAGTTAAGACCGTGCCCGGCATTAACGACCAGACCGGCTTCGTTGGCCATATGGGCTGCCTGGGTCAGGCGCTGGTACTCGTCCTCGGCGGCCTGGCTGCCAATCGGTGCCTCGGCAAAGGCGCCGGTGTGCAGCTCAATAGTTGGCGCACCGGCACGAACGGCTGCATCGATCTGAGCCTGCTCAGGATCAATGAACAGAGAAACGTCACACCCTATCGCCGCCAGACGCTGGCAGGCAGATTCAATGGCCGTAAATCCGCTCACCACATCAAGGCCCCCTTCGGTAGTCAGCTCTTCACGCTTTTCGGGCACCAGACAGACATGGGCGGGACGAACCTCTTCCGCCAGCGCCAGCATTTCTTCAGTTACCGCCATTTCCAGGTTCATACGGGTGTTAAGCACTTCGGCCAGCAGGCGTACATCGCGGGGCTGGATATGTCGTCGGTCCTCGCGAAGATGCACCGTGATACCGTCAGCACCGGCCTCTTCAGCCAGCAAGGCTGCCTGAACCGGGTCTGGATAACGGGTGCCACGGGCTTGGCGCAGAGTGGCAATATGATCGATGTTCACGCCAAGTAAAATACGGGGGGGATGCATAACGCCTCCAGCTGGAAAATCTTGATAGCTTGGTAATAGAGTTTGATAACAGGATATGGATGATAAGCGATCAGCGATTTGGACCCAATCCATCATGGCTGGGTCGACGTCGCTGGGCAAGGTCCAGCATCAGACGGCGGGAACGCAGCTCCTGCGTGCCCAGCAAGGGCGCAAGCGCTGCGCGCATGACCATTTTCAGCGCCTGTGCCAGTGCTGGCTGCTGCCAGTCACCCTGTTCAATGTGTCGCAGCGTGCGCCCTTCCAGGCCGCGCTCAGCAGGCGAAAAACCACGGCTTGTCGCATCAAACCGATAACGCTGGTGAGTATCCAGCACTTCTCCCTGAGGGGTAGTAAAGCGCGGTGTGGCATCCAGAACTTCCAGCAGCGCCCATTCATAGCGGCGCAGTGCCAGGCCACGCTCAGCGGGTAACGGCAATGCCTCCAGCAGCATCGTATAAAACGCAAAGACATCACTGCTGGGCAGTTCAAGCGGCAACAGCCGGGTGGCAATTTCATTGGCATAAAGCCCACACAGCAAACCTTCTCCCACCAGCAGTGCTGTATGCCCACGGGATTCCATCACCACCAGGGTTTTCAGCTCACGCTCGCCCCGCCAGGTGACAAACAGCGGCGTAAACGGCTGTAAACGCTGACGGGCCTTGGCACTGGGGCGTTGTACGCCCCGTGCAACGGCCCGTATCCGGCCATGGTTGAGCGTGAGCAGATCCACCAGGGCACTGGTCTCGCGATAAGGGCGCCGGTGCAGCAAGAACGCCGGTTCGGGAGTCATAGGGCTATTAATCGAGATCGTAACCGAGGCTTTTCAGGGCGCGTTCATCGTCAGACCAGCCGCGTTTTACCTTGACCCATAAATTCAGCATGACCTTGGTATCCAGCACCCGCTCAATATCCAGACGCGCCTCACGGCCAATATTCTTGATCCGATCGCCGTTATCGCCAATAAGAATCACTTTCTGACCCTGGCGTTCCACCAGAATCAGGGCACTGATATGCGTCACCCGCCCGGTTTCGCGGAACTCTTCAATCTCGACCGTGACCTGATAGGGCAACTCATCGCCTAACTGACGCATGATCTTTTCACGTACCAGCTCAGCAGCCATAAAGCGCATGCTTTTATCAGTGATCTGGTCTTCCGGGAAGAAATGCACGCTTTCCGGTAGATGCTTGGCCACCTCTGCTTCCAGGGTATCTACCTGAGTGCCATGCTTGGCCGAAATCGGAATGATGGCCGCAAAGTCACGCCGTGCGCCAACTTCTGAAAGCCAGGGCAGCAGTGATGCCTTATCCTGCAAGCGGTCGACCTTGTTGACCGCCAGGACGATAGGCGCTTCAACGTGTTCCAGGCGCTTGAGCACGGCCTGATCTTCATCACTCCAGCGGGTGCGGTCGATAATGAACACCACGCAATCCACATCACGCAGAGCCTGGGTCGCCGCCTGGTTCATGAAGTGATTGATCGCCTTGTTGCGATCCTTGGACATGATATGCATGCCCGGCGTATCCACGTAGACAAATTGGGTGTCACCGTCGGTCTTGATCCCCATGACCTGATGCCGCGTTGTCTGCGGGCGCCTTGAGGTAATCGATACCTTCTGGCCAAGAATACGGTTCATCAGCGTTGATTTACCTACGTTGGGACGCCCAACGATAGCCACAAATCCACAGGTCTGGCTCATTGGGTCTCTTCTCCGGACGGTTCCAGGAAACTTAGGGCTTCGGCGGCGGCTTGCTGTTCCGCGTGTCGGCGGCTGGGCCCTTTGCCGACAGTATGTTGTTCAAGAAGGTCGATGTGGCACTCCACGGTAAAGGTCTGGGCATGCGCTTCGCCCTTGACAGAAACTACCTCGTAACGCGGCAGGGCCGCCTGACGAGACTGCAGAAATTCCTGCAAACGGGTTTTCGGGTCTTTCTGGGTATCCTGCAGTGAAATGTTATCCATCCGCTGGCTGTACCAGGCCATCACGCGTTCGCGCACGGCATCCATACCGGCATCCAGATAAATGGCACCAATTACGGCCTCCACGGCATCAGCAAGAATCGATTCACGGCGATGACCGCCGCTTTTCATCTCGCCGGACCCCAGTCGCAAGCACTCTCCAAACGCCATCTCGCGTGCCAGTTCGGCCAGCGTCTGGCCTTTGACCAGACGTGCCCTCAAGCGTGAAAGCTGACCTTCACGCGCCTGGGGAAAGCGTTCAAACAGCGCTTCGGCAATCACAAAATTGACAATCGAATCACCCAGAAACTCCAGGCGCTCATTGTTGCGACCACCATAGCTGCGGTGTGTCATTGCCAGTTCCAACAGACCAGTGTCGTGAAACTCATGGCCTATTCGTCGGCAAAAAGTGGTCAAGGAATTACTCACGGGACTCCTACGTCATTGACGGTTACCAAAGGGGGCACATCCAACCTCCGTTTATTCAATCCGGCGCACTTTGGTGAAGCTGGGAAGGCCACCATCCCATTGCATCCATACAGCAAAGGCACGGCCGACAATATTCTCTTCGGGCACAAAGCCCCAGTAGCGGCTGTCGTTGGAATGGTCACGGTTATCTCCCATCGTGAAATAGTGGCCTTCCGGCACTTCAACTTCACGCAGCTGCGGGCCAGGGTCACGAGGATTGTTGTATATCCGGTAACGCGCCTGGTCAAGCTGCTCTTCCAGTAACAGCTGCTGAGGTGAGGCTTCCGGCCCTTCTTCCAGTAACTCCTTGGCTACTCTTTCACCGTTGACATACAGCTGCTTGCCTTCATAGCGGATGATGTCGCCTGGTAGACCCACCACCCGCTTGATGAAATTGACCGAAGGCTCATTAGGGAAGCGAAACACCATGACATCGCCACGTTCCGGGTCATCAACTTCCAGAATCCGGGTATGGCTGACCGGCAAACGCAACCCGTAGGCGTACTTGTTCACCAGAATGAAATCACCCACTTCAAGCGTTGGGCGCATGGAACCGGACGGGATCTGAAACGGTTCGACAATAAAGCTGCGCACAACCAGCACCACAAGCAGCACAGGGAAGAAGGAGCGTGCGTAGTCTACCGGCCAGGGCTCTTTAAGCAGGACTTCGCGGCTGGCGGCGTCCAGGCCGTCTTCACTGGCAGCCTGTGCTGCCTCGGCGCGTTTACGGCGCTGAGGCCGAAGGACCAGTATGTCCAGCAGATAGACAGCGCCAGACAGCAGCACTGCGATAACCAGCAATAATGAAAAATCCATGGGGCTTTGTGATCCCTAATCGTTGACCTTGAGCACGGCCAGGAAAGCGTCTTGAGGGATTTCCACACGCCCTACCTGCTTCATGCGTTTTTTACCGGCTTTCTGCTTTTCCAGCAGTTTCTTTTTACGCGACACATCCCCACCGTAACATTTGGCCGTGACATTCTTGCGTAATGCCTTGACCGTTGAGCGTGCCACGACCTGCCCGCCAATCGCAGACTGAATTGCCACATCAAACATCTGACGGGGAATCAGTTCTTTCATCTTCTCAACCAGAATACGGCCGCGAGACTGGGCGTGGTCACGGTGAATGATCACCGCCAGCGCATCTACCTTGTCGCCGTTGATCAGCACATCCAGGCGCACCAGCTTGGCCGCTTCGAAACGCTCAAAATTGTACTCAAGCGAGGCATAGCCCTTGGAAATCGATTTCAGGCGATCGAAAAAATCCATCACCACTTCTGACATCGGCAGTTCATAGGTCAACTGGATCTGGTTACCCAGAAACTGCATGTCCAGCTGGGTGCCACGGCGCTGCTCGCACTCGGCGATCACATTGCCCACGTAATCCTGTGGCACCAGAATGCTGGCGCGCACGATCGGCTCACGCATTTCATCCACATCGGCAAGATCAGGCAGCTTGGACGGGTTGGAAACATACTGGATATCACCATTTTTCAACGCCAGCTCATAGACCACGGTCGGCGCTGTGGTGAGCAGATCAAGATCATACTCACGCTCCACCCGCTCCTGAACGATTTCCATATGCAGGGTGCCGAGAAAGCCTACGCGGAAACCAAACCCCAACGCATCAGAGTTTTCCGGTTCGTATTCCAGCGATGCATCGTTGAGTGACAGCTTTTCCAGCGCATCGCGGAAATCTTCGTAATCATCGGCACTGACCGGAAACATGCCCGCATAGACCTGCGGTTTGACTTTCAGGAAACCTGGCAGACGTTCAACATCTGGTGTCTTGGCGTGAGTAATGGTGTCGCCCACTGGCGCACCATGGATATCCTTGATACCCGCGACCAGGAAACCGACTTCGCCTGCACGCAGAATATCCGTCTGCTTACGCAGCGGAGTAAAGATACCAACTTCTGTCGCGCCCCAGTCGCGCCCGGTTGACTTGATGCGGATCTTGTCGCCTTTGCGCAAAGTGCCATCAAACAACCGAACCAGTGACACAACACCCAGGTAGTTATCAAACCAGGAATCGATAATCAGGGCTTGCAGTGGTGCCTCACGGTTGCCTTTGGGCGGCGGTATATCGCGCACCAGGCGCTCAAGGAGCTCATCAATACCAATGCCACTTTTGGCAGAAACCTGACAGGCATCAGTGGCGTCAATACCAATGATTTCCTCGATTTCCTGGGCAACGCGGTCCGGGTCTGCCTGGGGCAGGTCAATCTTGTTCAGAACCGGCAGTACCTCAAGCCCCTGCTCAACGGCCGTGTAGCAGTTCGCAACCGACTGGGCTTCAACGCCCTGAGCCGCATCTACTACCAGCAAAGCACCTTCGCAGGCATACAGGGAGCGTGATACTTCGTAGGAAAAGTCCACATGCCCTGGGGTATCGATAAAGTTGAGCTGGTAGATCTCGCCGTCGGCTGCGTGATAATCGAGAGTAACCGATTGCGCCTTGATGGTAATGCCCCGCTCACGCTCGATATCCATCGAATCAAGCACTTGCTCTTTAAGCTCACGCTCACTCAAGCCGCCACAGGTCTGGATCAAGCGGTCTGACAGGGTAGATTTGCCGTGATCAATATGAGCAATAATGGAGAAGTTGCGTATCTTACTGAGATCTTTAGAATTTTCTGTCATCATTTGCCGATAAATTCCGGTCTGTGTACGCAGCCATGCACAACGGTATGAGCATGCCATTGGGCGCTAGAAAATAAAATTGGGATGTATTGTACACCGGCGAGGCGGGGCTGTCGTCATATCGCCGATTCTATTGATACAAGAAAGCCCGGCATAAGCCGGGCTGTGACATCAATGTATCAAAGAGTTGGCCCGGGTATTATTCCATACGCAGCGCCACAAACAACGAGCGACCATCGCGGAAAAGGCGCAGCGGAATGGCTCGATCACTGGGCAGTGACTCGACGATTTCCCTGAGCGCTGAGGCCGATGTCACGTTGCGGTGATCAATGCTGACCAGAATATCTCCGACACGAATGCCTGATTGAGCCGCAATACTTTGTGGCTCAACCGCTGTCACTTCAACGCCTCCAGGAATATTCAGGCGCTCGCGGGTTTCCGCATCCACTTCATTGACACTGACACCGAGGCGCACCTGGTTATCACGCTCAGCAACACTGCTTTCATTTTCACTGTTAGGCCAGCTTCCCAGGGCAACTTCCTGGGTGATTTCGCGGCCATCGCGTAGCAGCAGGAGCGTAACATCATCCCCGGGAGATACTCGGCCAATCAGACGCGGCAGTACGCTGGAACGTTCGACCTCTTCACCATTCACTTCAAGAATGACGTCGCCTGCACGAACGCCACCTTCAGCAGCTGGGCCCTCAGGATCAAGATCCGCCACAAGCGCACCGGTTGCATCGTCCATACCAAAAGATTCAGCCAGATCGCGTGAAACCGGCTGGATCATCACCCCCAGCCAACCGCGATTCACACGACCGTCGTCGCGCAGCTGATCAGCCACATCCATAGCCACGTTGATCGGGATCGCAAACGAAACCCCCATAAAGCCGCCACTACGGGTAAAGATCTGGGAGTTGATGCCGACAACTTCGCCTTCCAGGTTAAACAGCGGACCCCCTGAATTGCCTGGATTGATGGCAACATCTGTCTGGATAAAAGGCACGTACACGTCACGCGGCAGGGTACGATTGATAGCGCTGACAATACCCGCCGTGACGGAATAGTCGAAACCGAACGGCGAGCCGATGGCAGCGACCCACTCGCCCACCTTGAGTTCGTCAGAGTCACCCAGCTCCAGCGTCGGCAACTCATCAGCATCCACTTTCAACAGGGCCACATCGGTTTGGGGGTCACTGCCAACCAGCTCTGCCGGCAGTTCTCTGCGATCATTCAGGCGAACAAGTATCTCATCGGCTTCCTCAACCACGTGGGCGTTGGTAAGAACATAGCCATCTTCGCTTATGACAAAACCTGAACCTAGCGACTGACGCTCCTGACGCCGCTCAGACCCACCATCACCTGGCGGCATGGGCAGACGATCGCCGAAAAAGTGGCGGAAAATTTCCGGGATGTCTTCATTGCTAAAACCATGAAACGAAGGAGAGTTACGACTTGGCAATGTTCGGGTCGTGGAAATATTGACAACGCCGGGGGCAGCGTCCTCAACAAGCTCGGTAAAGTCGGGCAAGGAATCAGCCTGGGCGACAACGCTAAACGTCATCAACACCGTCAGACTCCACCCAAGCACAGCAGGGACAATCAAACGCTTCATGAATAGCTCCTGTATTTTTGTTCACATGGCTTTTTACTGACAAGCCAGGTTGCAACATCTAGGGATAGCGGAATTCAGGTAAGTGATAAAGCGTGCTTTAGATAGCCGCACGGTATTTATAACCGAACGCTCACCCTTCATTGACCAAATGTGAAGGCTGGCGTTCAGTAACATTTGGCAATAAGTACTTGGGGGCAAGCAAAGTGATTATCAAGGAAGAGCTTTCGGCATACTTTTTGATGCTGAGAGTCAGCCTGCTAAACCACTGAAACATGTAGCCCTTTAAGCGCATGTTTCAGTGGCTGAACAGTGGGATTCAGGCGAAGTAAGGCGAGTCATCAACAGGGCACGGGGCGGATTGAGCAGCGCTCTGAATGGAACAGCTATTCAGATGGGGCTGAAGACGCAGACGTTGACCAGGCATCAGCATCATACTGGCCATGCTCTTCGAAATAGGATTTCAACAGCCGTAGCTGTTCGCTATCCATGGCAAACGACTGAATGTTCATGTTGGACGATGGCTGAACGCTGGGCATTGCCAGATTGCCTTCACTGACCGTCATCAGACCATTGCCTGCTGCATAGTCACCGGATAACCGGAATGGCATCTGCTCGAACATGGGAACGTCGTTAGGCGTATCACTGACAACAGGATTAGACGCCGAAAATGACGAGAGACTAACCGGCTGCACCTGCTGGACAGATTGCGTGGCGTTATTGACCACATTGCCGGGTTGCTCAACCGGATCAGCGCCACTGTTAAAGTATTGAACGCCAGTAATTACCATCAAGGAAACTGCCGCTGCAATACCGGCACCGCGCGCGAATGACATCGAGCCAGCTTTCTGGCGAGGTGTCGTTTCAGCAGGTGTCTCCATCTGTTCGGATGACTCATCCTGAATACGCGCCATAACGCCAGCGGAAAGGTCAATACTGACATCAATTTCCTTGTCACGCTGCATCAGGCTGCGGGCCAGATGGTAGCGCCGCCAGGTATCTGCAGCATCACTGTCGTCATCCAGCCCCTTAAGTACACGGCGCAGTTCCAACTCATCACTTTCGCCGTCCATCAAAGCTGACAATGACTCGTGTGTGTTCTGACTCATACTTCACATCCTCACAATAATCCGGGGCACATGGTTGATGCTTCCCCGCGCCAAGACCCTATCGTCTTTCCCACCTTGCACAGTGGAGATCATCTTCTATGGATGATCATCTTCACTGCCTCACCGATATGTGACGCCAGATTTTCTAAACAGTTCAATACGCACTGGCTGACCTGTCAAAAAAACCAGCGCAGTACGTCAGGCTTCATCGCGGCTGTTGCGCGCCGTACTTACCAGGGGGCGAATATGTTCATCCACCGCTTCACGGGCACGGAAGATCCGCGAACGCACGGTACCCACCGGGCACTGCATGACTTGGGCGATATCTTCATAGGCCAGCCCATCCAGCTCGCGCAGGGTAATAGCGGTTCGCAAGTCATCCGGCAGGTTTTCAATTGCCTCATAGACAGCGGCTTCCAGCTGATCCCGAGCAATCGACGCCTCTGGCGTCTCGCTATCGGCCAGGCGCCCACTCTGATCAACGATTTCCGCATCACTGATATCCACATCGTGGCCTGGTGGCCGGCGACTGCGGGATACCAGATGATTCTTGGCGGTGTTGATGGCGATACGATACATCCAGGTGTAAAAAGCACTCTCTGAGCGAAAGTTTCCCAGCGCCCGATAGGCCTTGATAAAGGCTTCCTGGGCCACGTCCTGCACCTCGGAATGGTCGTGTACATAGCGACTGATCAGGCCAATGATCTTGTGCTGGTATTTTCTTACCAGCAGATCAAACGCCCGGTTATCACCTTTCTGAGCCCGCTCGACCAACTGCTGGTCTGTTTCACGAGTGCCCATGCAAACACTCCTTCAACCTGCTTGGAGTGGCGGTACTGTCCAGACACGGTCCCTGATTAAAATGGGCATTCTCGGCAAACGGCATAGCGTCCCTTGAGCATATGGTTAAACTGTTCATTACCCGAGTGTCATCAAGCAGAGGCTTTGCAACAACGACCCGGTACAACGAAAAGCGGATAGTGAGCGTCAGTTTTTCGCATTCTGTGACAATCGACTGGCCTCTTTAGTTTGGCAATTTGTAAAGTGAATAGTGTTACGCGTTCTGGCCCTGGCATCAAGCAGTTGATCCTGTGATCTGCCACACGACCCTGAGAGATTGCACAGCAATTGCCGGTTGATCACTGGCCAAGCGATGTCAGGCACTATAAAGTTGCAGTCATTCCTAGATTTAAAACCTTTGCACGTTACAACTTTCTGAAAGCGCAACCAAGTTGGCTTACCAAACCGATTTCCAGACCCTTTTATCAACCCTCGCTCAAACACAGGTAGCAAGATGTCAGAACAGCAGGTGAATAACCTTAACGTGCTCGCTCAGGATGTCCTGATTACGCCGGAAGCACTCAAGCAGGCCGTCCCATTAACCGAAAAGGCTGAGCACTGCGTCATTGAAGGTCGCCAGACCATTCAGAACATTCTCGATGGCAAGGACCCGCGCCTGCTGGTGGTGGTTGGTCCGTGTTCCATCCATGATGTGGAAGCTGCCAAGGATTACGCCAGGCGTTTGCGCGCGCTTGCCGACAAGGTCAGCGACAGCCTGTATATCGTCATGCGCGTCTACTTTGAAAAGCCTCGCACCACAGTGGGCTGGAAAGGCCTGATCAACGACCCGCACCTTAATGATTCCTTCGAGATCGAGGAAGGCCTGCACATCGCCCGCCGCCTGCTGGTCGACCTGGCAGAAATAGGCCTGCCGCTGGCCACCGAAGCTCTTGATCCGATTTCCCCCCAATACCTGCAGGATTGTATCAGCTGGTCAGCCGTTGGGGCGCGCACCACGGAATCCCAGACTCACCGTGAAATGGCCTCGGGGCTTTCCGGCCCGGTCGGTTTCAAGAACGGTACCGACGGCAGCCTGGATGTGGCCATCAATGCCCTTCAGTCGGTTGCCAGCCCGCATAACTTTCTGGGCATCAATCATGCGGGCCAGGTATCCATTATTCGCACTCGCGGTAACGCCTATGGCCATGTGGTACTGCGCGGCGGCAATGGCAAACCTAACTACGATAGCGTCAGCGTGGCACTGGCCGAGCAGGAGCTCAGGAAAGCCA
The DNA here is from genome assembly GCA_051748005.1 of Pseudomonadota bacterium. GTDB lineage: Bacteria > Pseudomonadota > Gammaproteobacteria > Pseudomonadales > Halomonadaceae > Vreelandella. Next base: position 36,950 of record JBNJGW010000013.1, read on the forward strand.
ACCTGTCGCCCAACATCATGATCGACTGCTCCCACGCCAACTCCAACAAGGATGCCGCCCTTCAGCCGTTGGTGCTGGAAAACGTCACCAACCAGATTCTTGACGGCAATACGTCGATCATTGGCCTGATGGTTGAGTCCAACATTGGTTGGGGCAACCAGAAAGTGCCTGCCGACCTGAGCCAGCTGACGTACGGCGTTTCCATTACCGATGCTTGCATTGACTGGGAAACGACCGTCGACGCCTTCACTCAAATGAATGAAAAGCTAGCGGCCGTGCTGGCAAAGCGCATTGCTGGTTAACCCGCTCTCGCCAGCCGCTTCATCAAACGCTGGAACGTCCGCCCGGCTTACCCAAGCCGGGCGGACTCTTTCCACTAACCAGCGATTTCGCGCCGAAACGGCGGCAAGGCGTCCAGCAATGCCTTGCCGTAGCGGCGCGTCAGCACCCTTCTGTCCAACAGGGTAATCCTGCCCCGATCGCTTTCCTTGCGAATCAGCCTCCCACAGGCCTGCACCAGTTTGATCGATGCATCCGGCACGCTGATGCGCATGAAGGCGTTACCACCCTGGCTTTCAATCCACTCGGCCAGGGTGGCTCCCACAGGGTCATCCGGCACCGCAAACGGCAGCCGGGTAATGATCACATGGGTCAGGTAGTCACCGGGCAGGTCAATCCCTTCGGCAAAACTGGCCAGCCCAAAGATGATACTGCCCTTGCCCGCATCCACAGCATCACGATGACGCTCCAGCAGCTCGCGCTTGGGCAGGGCATCCTGCGCCAGTACGCGCTGCTTCACCCTCGCCGGCAATGCTTTCTCGACAGCCCTAAGCTGAGCGCGGGAAGAAAACAGCACCAGAGTGGCTTCGTCCTTGCCCAGCGCCGCCACAAAATCAACAATTGCCTGCTCGTGAACGTCACGGTTCCCCGGGTCGGCGGCGGCCTGGGGCACACTCAGTACCGCATTGGCGTAATCAAACGGGCTGGGCAGCGCCTGATAACGGTAGCGGCTGGCCAGACCCGCGCGCTCCTGCAGGCGCTCAAAACGCCCCAGCGCTGTCAGGGTCGCGGAGGTCACTACGGCTCCGTGGCAACGCCCCCAGAGATTTTTCGCCAGAGTTTCCGCTGCGGAAACCGGGCTGGCCGAAAACTCAATATCCGGCTCGCCGTTGACCCGGTTCAGGCTGATCCAGCGCGCACTGGGCGGCGCCTTGGGCGGGTCTTCTGTGCTGAAGGCAGTCCATAGCGCATGGGCGTCATCAGCCCGGCCATGCACCAGGGCCACCAGCGGCAACCAGGCTTCCGCCTGCTCACGGGCTAGGCCCGTCTGTTTGTCAGGGTCCAGGCTTTCACGCAGGATATCGCTGATGCTTTCCAGAGTGCGCGCCAGAGTGGCAAATATCGTCACCAGCTGGGTGGCCTGTTCGCGCAGCCCATCAGGTGCCTTGCCGCCTTCAAAACGCACCTGTTTGAAGGTCTCATCGTCATGCAGGCCGTTAGGACGCTCGGCCAACTGATAGCCAGTCTGAAACACATCGCCAAGCAGCGGCTCAAGCGCTTGCAGGGTATCCGGCAACGTCGCCAGCAAGCGCGCCACCGTGGTCTGCGCGGCCAGCGCCTGATTGAGTTCTGTCAGGCTGTTCTTGAGGGTTTTCAGCCAGCCCAGGCAACCATGTACGGCAAAACGGTGGGCAAAGTGCGATAGCGCTTTATCAGGCAGATGATGGCCTTCATCAAAGATGAAAATGGCATCTTCCGGCTCCGGCAGAATCGCGCCGCCACCCAGGGAAAGATCCGCCAACACCAGATCATGGTTAGCGACAATTACATCAGCTTCTTCCAGGTCACGGCGGGCACGAAAGAAGGCGCAGGCCGCAAAGTGACCGCAGCGGCGGTTGGTACATTGGCGGTGATCTACCGTCAATCGCCGCCAGCTCTGGGCATCAATGCTTTCTGGCCAGCTGTCCCGGTCGCCCTGCCATTCACCCTTGCCATAGGCGTCCACCATGTTTTTCGCCAGCGCTTCAAACTCGCTGTTACCCGCAGCCAGATCCTGCTCGAACAATGACATGGCCGGGTTAGGTTCAGCGCCGCCGGTGGCCTGGTCAAGGCGCGCTACACATACGTAGCGGCCACGCCCCTTGGCCAGGGCATAGCGAAAAGCCAAACCACTGCTTTGGGCCAACATGGGCAGGTCCTGATTGAGCACCTGCTCCTGCAAGGCAATGGTGGCCGTCGAGACAATCAGGCGCTTGCCCTGGGCCTTGGCAATCGGCAGGGCGGAAAGCAGGTACGCCAGGGTTTTACCCGTGCCGGTGCCTGCTTCCAGCACGCAGACATGGGTGTCATTCTGGCGCTTGCCATCGCTGTCCATGCTGATACCGCCCAGGGTACGGGCGATTTCGGCCATCATCAGGCGCTGGCCATAGCGCGGTGTCAGCGACAGCTGCTCCACTACCCGACGATAGGCCGTCTGTATTTCGCTTTTCAGCGCATCATCCAGCATGACCGTTACAGCAGACCTTCCGGCGGATGTTCGCAGGGCAGTTTCTCATCGATGTAGCGTTCAATTTCTGGCAGCGAGAAGGCATCTTCTTCACCGACAAAACTGATCGACACACCCTTGGCGCCGGCACGGCCGGTACGTCCGATACGGTGGACGTAATCTTCCGGGTCTTCCGGCAGGGTATAGTTGATGACGTGGCTGACATCATCAATGTGAATCCCGCGCCCGGCCACATCAGTGGCAACCAGCACCTGAATCTCACCTTCGCGGAAGCGCTCCAGCGTCTTGATCCGCTGCGCCTGAGGCACATCACCGGACAGCATGGCAGCATTGATACCGGCTTTGCTGAGCACATCATTGAGCTTGCGCACCAGGTCACGGCGGTTGCCGAAGACCATCACGCGCTCAAAGCTTTCCTGCTCCAGCAGGCTGACCAGCAGGCGCTGCTTGTCATCATCGGACACCATATACACGCGCTGGTCGATATCCGCCTGATTTTCCAGGGTGACTTCGATCTCGACATGCGCCGGGTCAAGCGTCCACTGGCTGGCCAGATTAAGAATATCCTCGGTAAAGGTTGCCGAGAACAGGAAGGTCTGGCGCTCTTCCTTCTGGGGCGTATAGCGGATGATGCGCTTGACGTCAGGAATAAAGCCCATCGATAGCATACGGTCGGCTTCATCCAGCACCAGCACTTCCACTTCACCCAGGTCGATATCCTTTTTCTGATGAAAATCGAGCAGACGGCCCGGCGTGGCCACCAGGATGTCGATTTTCTTGCCCAGGCTATCGCGCTGTTTCTGGTAATCCATACCGCCGACAACGCTGGCGACATTCAGTTTGGTGAAACGCGCCAGCGCACGGGCATCTTTCTCGATCTGCAGGGCCAGTTCACGGGTAGGCGCAATCACCAGCGCTCGGGGAGCGCCCTGTTTCTGACCTTCCGGCGCTGGCTCTTCCAGGAAGTAGGCCAACATCGAAATCAGAAAGGCGGCTGTCTTGCCGGTACCCGTCTGTGCCTTGCCGACAATATCGCCACCGAGCAGCGTCTGACGCAGGGCTTCAGCCTGAATCGGCGTGCAGTATTCAAACCCTTGGGCGTGAATGGCACGCATCAGGGGAAGCGGCAGATCAAAATCATGAAAGCGCCATTTACCCGCCACAGCGGGAACCTGAAACTGGCGCAGATCCCAGTTCGACTGGCGACGACGCGGTTTGCGACGACGACGTTTGGGCTTACGGTTCTGGGCCGATGCGGGGGTCTGTTCCGGCTCGCTCATAGGCTCTCTATTCGTCCGTTACGGTGAATGTTGCGTACTGATCTTAAGTTCTAGGGGCGGTATTGTAACAGGCTTTGCCCGCCAGGCACCCTTATCAATTGTGTTCTCCATGTGCGATGGCGCCTGGACTGTTAGAATACAGTTCAACACCAACGTTTTTATATCAGCGGAGCGTGATATGACGCGCAAGAAAAAAACCCGTTCACTCGCCGATAAGGTGACCATTCGCACCGGTCGACGCAAGGATTTCAAGAAGTGGCGCCACGATAACCCTGATCAGGTAGCGCCCTCACGGCGTTTCGTCGCCAAAAAGCAGCAGCAGCGCAAGTTGCAGGCTGCCCGTAAGATGGCGCGCCAGGAAAGCGGACAGTCCATCCAGATTCACCCCGGCGACAAGGATAACAAAGAGGACTCATGATGCGGCTGGTCTCTTTCAATATCAACGGCATTCGCGCCCGGCTGCATCAGCTGCAGGCATTGATTGATCAGCTTGCGCCTGATGTGATTGGCCTGCAGGAAACCAAGGTTCACGATGACGCCTTTCCGCGTGACGCCGTTGAAGCCATGGGCTATCACGTCTTCTATTTTGGCCAGAAAGGCCATTATGGGGTTGCCCTACTTTGCCGTCAGCGGCCGGAGGCTGTCTTTTACGGCTTTCCCGATGATGAGGAAGACGCCCAGAAGCGCATGATCGGCGCCCGCCTGATCGCCGAGGATGGCGAGGCCGTAACGGTCTGGAATGGCTATTTCCCCCAGGGTGAAAACATCGCTCACCCCACCAAGTTTCCCTATAAGGAACGCTTTTATCAGCAGCTGGCCCGCCTGCTTGATCAGCAGCATCGCCCGGATGAGCGCCTTGCGGTGATGGGCGATTTCAATATCTCGCCTCAGGATCAGGATATTGGCATTGGTGAGCCGAACCGCAAGCGCTGGCTGCGCGAGGGCAAGACCAGCTTTCAGCCGATTGAGCGCGAGTGGCTGGAAGGCATCAAGGCCTGGGGGCTAAGCGACAGCTATCGTCTGATTCACCCTGAGCGCAATAACCATTTCAGCTGGTTCGACTACCGCTCCAAGGGCTTTAACGATGACCCCAAACGCGGCCTGCGGATTGACTATATTCTGGTCACCCAACCGCTGGCAGACTGCGTATCCGGCGCGGATATCGACTACCCGCTGCGCGCCATGGAAAAGCCTTCTGACCATGCGCCTACCTGGAGTGATTTTTCCATCACCCTGAAAGACGCTCCCTGATTCCCTCTGGCGCTGTTTACCTTAGCTGAAACTCAATGCGTTGAGTGGCGCGCCTGAGCTTCTCGCTGGCCTTAAACTGCCAGCGCGCAATGGCGTCCAGCGCCGCTTCTTCAAACACCCGCTTCGGCTGGGCCCGGATCACGCGAATCGTGCTGCTATCTACACTCCCATCACGGCGGATCACAAACTCCACTTCGACAAACCCTTCCAACCCGCGCCGTTGGGCGCGCCGTGGGTAGGCAGGGTTTACCCGGCTGGCCGGGGCCAGCTGGCCGACGCTCACCGGCTCATCTGCAGGCGCAGCCTGTGCCTGGGCAGGCACGTCCTGCTGAGGTGAAGCAAATGCATGCTCGGCCGCAGATTTGGATGCTGTATCCGCATGGGGCGTGGGCTCAAACTTGGCTGCGGGCTCAGGTTCTGGTTCGGGCTCTGGCTCAGGTTCTGGTTTGGGTTCAGGTTTAGGCTCTGGTTCGGGCTCTGGCTTAGGTTCCGGTTCGGGCTCTGGTTTAGGCTCTGGTTCTGGCGCTTCACTGTCATTGACCACCACCTGGCTGTCAGCGTCCGGCAATGCGCCAGGCGCTTGCTCCACCTGGGGTGGCGGCGTTTCTGTGTCAGGCAGGCTTTCGCTGGCCGCAGGCGTTTGTGCGGCCTGTTCAGGTGGCGTTTCGGTTGACTCGGTGGCTTCCAGCAGGGTCATCGACAGTGTCATTTCGGGGGCTTCCACTGGCCGCTCCGGCGGGGTGACCAGCAGGGCTAACAGCCAGAACAATCCCACTGCCAACGTCATCCCTCCCAGCATGGAAAGCAGATGGCGCATCATCGTTCGCTCCGGCTTGCCGCTACCGCGACCTGTTCAACGCCAGCCTGTTTGAGGCGGTCCATCACTTCAATCAGCAGCCCAGTGGTGGACGCCCGGTCCGCCTGAATCACCACAGCGCCATCATCACTCAACATTCCGGCCACCTGCTGGCCAATGCGATGCACATCCACCGCTTTGCCATCCACCCAGACGGCGCCTTCAGGCGTAATGGCCACCAGCACCTGAGCATCCGGGCGCGGCGTTGCCGCTGAGGCTTCTGGGCGCTCGATCTCGACGCCGCTTTCCTTGATAAAGCTGGTGGTGACAATAAAAAAGATCAGCATGATAAACACCACATCAAGCATCGGTGTCAGGTTCACCTCGTTGCTGTCTGTCGTGGATTCCATTAAACGGCGTCTACGCATTGTTTTCCTCCAGCGCGCGGGCCAGACGGTCATTCAGGCGCTGGTCTTCCCGGCGAATCACATGCTCAAGACGGCTGATCAACAAGAGCCCTACCAGCGCAATGGCCATACCGGCCAGGGTGGGCAGCGTGGCCCGCGCCACACCGTCGGCCATGGCCCGAGCCTGATGGGTATCGCTAAGAGCCAGGCTATCAAAGACGCTGATCATGCCGGTCACCGTGCCCAATAAGCCGAGCAGCGGGCACAGAGCCACCAACAGCTTGATCCAGGGTAAGGGGCGACGCAGCCTGGCCACCAGTGTTTGCGTCCACACTTGGCGCAGCGTGCGAGCACTCCAGCTGCGATGATCGCTGCGCGCCGTCCAGCGACGGATCAGCTGACGGCGGGCAAGGCGCCAGCTGACGCGGTAATACCACCAGCGTTCAAGCGCCATACCAAAAACCAGCATGGCCACCAGTGCCAATACCCCAAGCACGGGGCCGCCTGCGTCTAACAGGCGCTCAACCGGAGCCAGCCAGAGAGGCAAGTGGGGCATATCACAGCCCTCCGTGCTTATTTGAAGGCAGGGCTTCAGACGGCGAGGATGAACCTGATTCGAGATGATCCGCCAGAGCAGCACTCGCTTCGCCTTCCAGGGTCTGAATGATCAGGCGGCTGCGGGTCGCCAGGGCCGTCTGGGCAAACAGCAGCGGCACGGCCGTCACCAGCCCCAGCACCGTGGTGACCAGCGCCTGGCTGATACCGCCAGCCATCAACTGGGGGTCGCCGGTGCCGAATACAGTAATCGCCTGAAAGGTCACTATCATGCCGGTCACCGTGCCTAACAGGCCAAGCAGCGGGGCAATGGCGGCCAGCAGCTTAACGATCGGCTGCCCACGCTCAATACGCGGCAGCTCCGCCAGCACAGCCTCATCCAGGCGGGCCTCCAGCGCCTCCGGAGCCTGATGCTTGTCCAACTCTTTGAAGCGCGCCAGCACCCGGCCCAGAGGATTGTTCGCCGATGGCTGACCCAAGGCCTTGCACTGGCGGCGCATCCGCAGGCTGACCACGCTCAGGTAGCCATACTGTAGCAGGGCGACCAGCAACCCAAGCCCCCCCAGAGTGACAACGACATAGCCCACATAGCCCCCCTGATGGAAGCGCTCCAACAGGCTGGGCTGTTGAGCCAGGGCGTTCAACACGCTTCCCTGGGTCGGGTCGATGGCAAACACGCGGCTGGCCCCTTGGTGATAGTCCGCCAGCACCTCGCTGATTGCCGAAGGCGTTCGCGGCACTTCAGCCAAGTGCCCTTCTTCCTGGGGCATGCTGAGCAAGGCGGTATCGGTAAAGGCCACAAAATCTCCCAGGCGCACAATATCACGCACGGCAATCTCGCCGCTGGCATCCGCCACGGGCCGTTCAAGGCGCTCGGCCTGCCCGGTGCGCTGAGTCAGCCGCGCCAGGCTATCCACCAGGGTTTCAATCTGCTCAGGCGCCAATACGTCAATATTATCCAGGCGCGGTGGCAGCGTATCGGCCTCAAGAGTTAACCAGCTATCGCCTCCCAGTTCGTTGCGCACCTCTTCACTATGCCGGGTGAGGTCCGCCAGCAGCGCCGTTAGCGTTTCGCCCTGCTCACCCTGGCGCTCCGTCAGGGTTTGTGCTCGCCGCATTTGCTGTTGCTGCTGTTCCATCAAGGCTGCCTGCCGCTGCTCAGCGGCCTGGTGCTTGGCTCGGGCATCACCCAGCGCCGCTTCCAGCGCCTGCGGGTCATTGAGCAGCGCTTCAAGCCTGGCTTGATCCAAAGCGCTTGCCGCTTCCCGGGCGTCCTGTAGCGATACCAGGCCCTCGATCTGGCTCAACGCCTTGCCGCTGGTGATCAGGCTGGCCAGCAAGATTAGACAGATCAGCACTTTCATCGCTGACCTCCTGCGGCGTCTTCCACCATCACCGAAAGCGGTAAACGCAGTAGCTCGGG
>JBNJGW010000014.1:0-13495 GCA_051748005.1 Pseudomonadota bacterium
AGGGTTGGCATGACGTGCCTGGCGCACCTGAATGGCCGTGATTTCGCGTAGCAGGTCAACAATATTCCCCATTCCCTGGTAATCGCCCTTGCTATCCACAATCACGAAGTCTTCCTGTTCAATGTCGTGGCTGTCCGTTAGGCGCTGGCTGAGGGATTCCAGCAACATGTCGGTCTCTGCGCTCAACATCCGCGTATCCGCCACCTGCATCACCGGGGTTTTTGCATACAGCGAATGGCTGTAGGGGTTGGTAAACAGGGCCAGAAACTGGTTGCGGCGCAGAACCCCCAGAGGCTTGCCGTCATTGACCACCGCGACACAACGCAGCTCCGGGTGGTTGCGAAAACGCTCCGCCAGCTGTGGGATAGAAGCTTTTGGAGAGACTGGCTCTACTTGTCTGCACAGGGTGCCCGCGCTGCGCCCAGGGTTATGGCTGATATCTGCTGTTCCAGGTAATGGCATGGTCAAGCGCTCAATGGGTGTGGCGCTGGGGCGAGCAAAATAAAACCCTTGAAGAAGCGACAGGCCGCGATCAAGTTCCCACAGGCAAAGGTGTTCCGCCGCTGTTTCAACGCCCTCTGCGATCAATTTACAGTTCAGGCTGCGGGCGACTCCCAGGATGGAACCGAGAAATTCACGCTTGGCGGAGTCACGGTCAATGCCAGAAATGAAATGCCGATCAAGCTTGACGAAATCCGGGCGTAGCTCTGACCAGTGACGCAAACTGGAATGCCCGGCTCCCAGATCATCCAGCGCGACCTGAAAGCCCATATCACGATAATGATCGACTGCCCGACGCATCAGGTCATAGTCATGAATAGGCACATGTTCGGTCAACTCAATGACCACCTGCTCAGCCGGGATACCGGCTTCACGGATAAATCCGAGCGTTAGACCCTCTTCAAAATCACGTTCGATAATGGTCAAAGGCATGACGTTGAGAAACAGCATGCCCGGTAAGGCAAGCTCGGCATAACGTTGAATGGCAAGGCGTCGACACAGCAGGTCAAGCTCGACCAGCTTGCCTGTCCCGGTGGCTACCTCAAAAAGCCGCAGGGGGGAATGCAGAGGAGAGTCAGCAGGACCACGCACCAGGGCTTCGTACCCAAAAATACGTGGCTCACTGGCATCGACAATCGGCTGGAAGACAATCTCAAGTAGTTCCTTGTCGATAATGCGTTCCAACCATTGTGCTTCATGCGCTGTCATGCTGGTACGTACCTTCGCTTAACCTAAAGTGACAATCATGCGGCATAGGTGTGACGGTAAAATGACAGGCTTCCTCAAAGCTTGGCTATCTTTTTGATTATCAATGTGATTATGGCCTGCCGGTGGCGGCTTCGGCGGCACCCGTCAGCGCTGGCCCGTTGTTTCCAGCGGGGCGGAATATGTTCAGCGCTGCGGCTACTGGTGCGCTTTCATATGCTGCAAGACTTTGTTCTTTCTCTCCATCATTGTTAAGCTGTTGACATCCCCCTAGGGGGGATAAAGCGACGTTTACTCATCATGGGGCAAGCAGGCCACAGACAGGCGTGTTTGTTCTCGTAAGGTGTGGCATGGAACTCTTTTGGGATAAGCGCTATCGCCATCTTTTCTTGGCCCAGGTGATTGCCCTGATCGGTACCGGCTTGACCACCGTAGGGCTTGCCTTGCTGGCCAGCGAGCTGGCGGGAAACCGTGCGGGTGAGGTGTTGGGTACTGCACTGGCCATCAAGATGATCGCGTATGTGGGAGTGGCTCCTGTAGTAGGCGCCTACGCTAGCCGTCTACCGCGGCGTGCGCTGTTGGTAGCGCTCGATCTGATGCGCGCCTTGGTGGTGATCAGCTTGCCGTTTGTCACAGCAGTATGGCAGGTTTACGTGCTTATTTTTCTTCTTAATACGCTTTCAGCGGGATTTACCCCTGTATTTCAGGCGACGATCCCCGATATTTTTGAAGATGAGCGTCGTTATACTAAAGCGCTTTCCATGTCGCGCCTGGCCTATGACCTGGAAAATCTGTTGAGTCCACTGTCTGCTGCCATGTTATTGGCGGTCATGTCGTTTAATGCGTTATTTGTGCTTAACGCCGCTGCTTTTATGCTGTCGGCGTTGCTGGTGGTGAGTGTTTCGCTGCCCTCATCACAGGCACCGGACAAGGTAGTAGGGGGCGTGTGGGCACGATTGACCCAGGGTGCCGGTATCTATTTGCGTACCCCCAGGTTAAGAGGCTTGTTGGCGCTGAATATGGCCGTCGCCTCTGCTGGCGCCATGCAGATTGTCAATACTGTGGTCTATGTGCGCCACGTGCTTGAAGCGGGGGAGGCCAATGTGGCGATTGCGTTTGCGGCGGCGGGCAGTGGTTCTATGTTGATCGCACTATCACTGCCTCGCCTGCTCAAACGCTTGAACCAGAGGGCTGTGATGCTGGCCGGGGGGATGCTGATGAGCGCTTCATTATTCGGCGGGCTGCTGTCTCCCGGTTTTTATGGCTTGCTGTTGTTATGGTTTGTGTTGGGAGCGGGGGCGTCGATGGTCATGACGCCTACCGGGCGGCTATTGAAGCAGTCCTGCCAGGCTGACGAACGCCCTGTTCTGTTTGCCGCGCAGTTTTCACTTTCACATGCCTGCTGGCTGATAGGTTACCCCCTTGCCGGCTGGCTTGGGGCTTCTCAGGGTATGGCGGTGGCTTTTGTTGTTCTGGGAACGATAGCCTTGGCCTCCACCCTGGCAGCGATGTGGCTATGGCCTGTGCGCAATGTAACGTCTGCCGTTCACAAATAGCGCACAATTGCCTTGAAATCCTCTATTTTTACCTGCTGTTGTGGGTCAATTTCATCCAGCGAGGTTTCCAGGCAATGGTCAATATGATCCTGTATCAGGGTTCGTTTTGCCTGTTGAATGGCCTTTTCAACAGCATGCAGCTGCTGTGCAATATCGAGGCAGGGGCGTTCATCCTCAATCATACGGGTGACGCTTTGCAGGTGACCATTGGCGCGTTTCAGGCGTTTGATAATATCAGGATGGCTCTGGTGTGGGGGTGAGGTCATAATCCGCTCCTGCTGTTATCCCCTAAGAATGAATCAAGCATTTTCACACGCGTCGCCAAGTACTGCCAGGGCTACGGAGAGGTTGTCGTTGTCAGTATGGCGGTGATCAGCAGGATAACCATCACCAGCAGAATCTCTACGGCAATACTGCGCTGTAACTGCCGGGAAGCGTTGACGTCGCCCTGTTCAAAGGCGGGTACCCAGCGCCATTTATTGGCTGCCGCGAACAGCAGCAGTATCGCGACAATCATTATCTTACCGGCCAACAGCTGGCCATAATCGGTGGTCAATAGTGCTAAAGGCCCACCGGTTAGCCATGCTGCCAGCGTGATACCCGCGACGACCAACAAGCCAACCACTACCATGGCAATCTGCCCGAAGCGGGTAAGTATTCGCGCAGTGTTGGCTGGGTCATGACGGCTGCCTGCCAGGCGGTAAAGAGGCCAGAGTGACGCCACCCAGAAAGCCGCTGCCAGCAGGTGCACCATCAGTAAGCCGGCGAGCAGCAGGCGCGGGGAATTCACGCTATGCCCAACCTGAGTAAATGCCAACAGTAACAGCAGAATGCCCAACAGGCTGAGGCTGATATTAAGTTTGGGTAGGGCGGGTTTATTAAACTGAAATACCTGAACCAGTAACAGTCCAACTACTGAAAGCATCAGGCGGTTACCCTGGGCGCTATCGAATACAATACCGAGCAGCATGGGGTCAGTGGCAGCGGCGATATTGCCGCCTCCCAGGTAACCGGCTTGCAATGGCCATTGCAGCATCACCAGAGCAATCCCCACCCAGGCGGTGATAATGCCCATACGGGCGACACGCCTTTGCTCGTCATCAGGAAGGGTCGGAAACGCCAGGCGAAACAGCACTGCTCCCATAGCAATAAGAGCACTCAGATAGACCCCAGCCGCCGCGCCGATCATCATGGCGCTCCAGGCGTCGATCTCCTTGACAGCTGACCACCAGGCCATGGGTCAATCCTCAATCGAGAAGTTGAAGCTCTCGGACATCATATGCCCGTCAGTTGATAGGCCGCGCCAGTTCACCTCGTAGTCTCCTGCGGGAAGCGCTTGCTGCGGTTTGGCAAAAAAGCGTTCAACTTCTTCATTGCCTGGTTGGCTCTCAAGGCGCACAACACCCTCTGGGCCTGTCACCTCAAACTGAGTAATCCGCATCACGCCATCAAAGGCAACACCAATCTGTTCAGGAGACCCGTTTAAAGTGGTGCCATTCTCCGGTGAGGTCTCGGTGGTTTCCTGATGAGCCAGTACTGGTAGTGCCAACGTCAGTAACAATGACGCCAAGGCCGCTCTGGCCGGAAAGGTTCTGGTGCGCTTGCTCATGTTTAATTCCTTGCGTCTTGTCTTGTAATGAGTTGTTGGGGCAATGCTTTTCAAACAGCTTTCTGCACGCTAGCGACTGAAGATATCAGCCCATCATCCAAGCAGTATACGCAATGGCATCCATAGGCCCATTCCCATCATGACGAGGTTTTCGGTGAGTGACACAAACCCCAAAGGCACCTTGCTGTTACCGCCGACGCAGGCGCATTTCAGTTCACGTTTGTCGATATACACTGCCTTGAACACCGATACGGCGCCTACCGTGCCGACAAACAGCGCCAGTGGCGCGGCAAGCCAGATCAAGGCGCCAGCGAGCATAAGCAGGCCTGCCAGGGTTTCGGCGTAAGGGTAGAGATATGCATAAGGGACATAACGCTGTGCCAGTAGGTCGTAGTTTAGAAACATGGAGCTGAAGCTCTCCACGTCCTGCAGTTTTTGCAGGCCTAGCAGCACCATGGCGGTAGCAATGAAATACTCTGGCATTCTGGCGCTGAACAGGGAACCCTGAGCCGCCCAGCTGATGGCAAAACCCATCAACAGTGCAGTAGCAAAAATCGCCAACACCGGCTTGTAGCTGGTGGTATCAGCATCGGGAACGCTCATTCCCAGGTGCTCACGCAGCTCTTCATAGCCGCCGATGCGTTCATCGCCCAGATATACCTGAGGGGTCGTCTCAACGCCTGCCTGTTCTTTAAACTCGTCGATCTCTTGGCGCGAGGTCAGCGGGTTGTCGTCGATTTGGTAACCTTTGCGTCTTAGCAAGTCGACCGTTTTCAAACCAAACGGACACATATGCTCCGCTGTTTTCATCCGATAAACGCGCGCCGTAGAGGGCGTGGTGGATGCCATGATCAGCCTCCTGATGTCACTCAAGGATGTATCTATCAGCTTAGGGCCTTGTGTTGCCTGTAAGTCAAGTTTTCAGGCGGATTTAAAATGGTCCTGACCATGGTGAGAGGCAGTGCCGATAGGTTAAATGCTGTTTCTTCTTGACCTTGGTGCGGCCCATAGGTTGTAGGCTGATAGTGCAAGGTAGTTCTGCTTTCTTCCTTTTTATCGATAAAAAACAGGATTAAGGCGAGCTATTTACCTGCAACATAATGGGAGGAAATAACATGGTTAAGCATAATAAGATGATGGCTTTGGCATTGGTGACAAGCCTAGCGGCGGCAAGCGGCGCTGCGCTCGCTCAAGGTATGCATCAGGGAACCCAAGGCCAGGGTGGCATGATGAGCGGCCAGGGCGGCATGGGTTCCGGCATGATGATGCACGGCATGGGGAACCAAGGTCAGGGCAGCATGATGAACGGCCAGGGTGGTATGGGTTCTGGCATGATGATGGGTGGCATGATGAACGGCATGGGCCCCGGCATGATGGGCGGCATGGGATCGATGGCTGGCATGGCCGATATGCTTGACGAGCAGCAGAGGAGCAGCATGCGTGAAATGCGCCAGGAACATCGCGCCAATCATCTGCAGCGGATGGGTGAAATGATGAATATGCGCGATGACATGATGGAACTTATGCGCGCTGAACGCCCAGACCCAGAGGAAGTGAAGGCGCTGCACGGCCAGATGTCCAGCCTGCATGGTGAGATGATGGCCGATAGTGTGCGCATGCGTAATCAGATGCAGGATCTGCTGACCGATGAGCAACGCGCCCAGATGAGAGGCAATATGTCAGGCCAGCAGGGCCAGCAATAAGCTTGGCTGAACATCTTTCTGTTTCAGGAGTAAATGCGCCATGATGAATGCCGATTGCTTTGCTTTTATGGGGTCAATGGGATGGTTAGGCTGGTTGATGCCGATAGCCATGTTGTTGTTAATTGGCTTTGCGATTGCCGCCTTGGCCAAGTATCTTTTCAGCCGCTAACGTTAGGAACCAAATACCCGGTCTCTGTCAATCAGCGATAGCACCGCAATTTGGACCAACGGCACTTATCTGTTGATAAGTGCCGCTTTGCAGTGCGCCATGCATGGCGCGCAGCGTCTTGACTGGCCCTGTCCCTAGTGGGATGTCTCACAATATCACCGCCCCACGGGCGATGCTTTACGCGCTTTTTGGTACGGGAAACACAGTATGAAAATTCTATTGGGCGTTTGGCTTTTGCTCCTGTTGGCAGCGTGCACTTCATTACCTGTTGAGCAGGAGGCGCCCAAGGTCACAGGCGCGGCCCTTCACCCTGTTCCAATTGCTCGGGGCTTTTTGTCTGAGGCGAGGTTAAGGCTTCGGCGTGTTTCAGGTGCCATGACAACACCACCTGAGAACCACCTGCCCGCCACATTCATGGGGACTTTGCCGGCCACTTATACCGATACGCTGCCTTGTCAGGATTGTTCACGTGTGGATCTTCATCTTAACCTGCTGCCAGGCGGGGTTTATCTGCTTCGGGAAACGTATCAAGGGGGTGGCGCAGAGCCATCTTTTGATATCGGTCGCTATCTATTTTCATTAGAAGGTGGGCAACTGACGTTGCACGGTGGGCGAGAAGCGCCACGACGATTTGAGTGGATAGGCCAGGATGAACTACGGGTATTTCTGCTCGACAGCAATGGACAACACATTAAAGCCAGTTCTGATGAAAGTCTTGTAAGGCAGGCTGATTATATGCCGTTGGAACCACAGCTCTTGCTGGGTGGGCAATACCGCTATGTGGACGGTGAAGGCCGGTTCCGGGAATGTCTGACTGGGCTGGAAATGCCGGTGGCATCCGAGAATGATCATCGTACCCTTGAGAAAGCCTATCTGGCTGCCCAGAATAAACCCGGAGAAGCCATGAAGGTTAGCCTGGAAGGCAGATTGGTAGAGCGCATGCCCGTTGAGAGAGATGAGCCGGTACCTACACTGGTACCAGAGCGTTTTATCGGGGTCTGGCCAGGTCAGTCATGCCCCCCGCTGATCCAGCGGGCCGTGTTCAATAATACTTATTGGCGAGTGACGTTGCTGGGGTCGGAGGGCGTTCAGCCAGTGAACAATCAGCGCGAAACTTATCTGGTCTTTCATGCAGACGGACGTGTAAGCGGTGCTGTCGGCTGTAATAGTCTGACAGGGTCTTATACACGTGATAACGCATCGCTGACGTTTTATCGCTTAGCTACCACGCGAAGAACCTGCAGGGTGGGCATGCAGCAGGCCAGGCAGTTTCGGGAGATACTGGCTACTATTGTCTCTTATCAAGTGATTGGTGAGCAGCTCGAAATGCGCGATGCGTCGGGCCAGTTGCAGCTGCGTTTTGAACGCGGAGCGCTTTAATAAACTCTTGCTATCAGATGCCATGATTCGTCGCTCAACAATAAGGAAATGTTTGCATGAAGATCACAAGGAAGCAATTGAGCCAGGCGGCGGATGAGCAGATTATCTCCCGCGAGCAGGCAGATGCGCTTTACAGGTTTTTGCAGGCGCAGCCTGACGAGGTGCCACGTTTTACCTTTAGTCATCTGCTTTATTATCTGGGTGGGCTGATAGCGATAGCAGCGATGAGCGTCTTTATGACCCTGGGCTGGGAGGCCTTTGGGGGCGCAGGTATCTTTTTGATTTCGATTGCCTATGCCGCCATCGCTTTGATAATCACACATAGGCTCGCGGTCAGGATGCTTGTGATCCCCGCCGGGATTTGTGCGGCTTTTGTTGTCTGCATGACGCCATTGGCCATCTATGGCGTGCAGCATTGGATAGGGGTCTGGCCGGATGACAGTGTCTATCAGGATTATCATCGTGCCGTAAAATGGCACTGGTTATATATGGAACTCGCAACGCTGGCCGTTGGCAGCGTCATGCTGTGGAAATACAGATACCCCTTTCTGGTGATGCCGATTGCCGTCACGCTTTGGTATATGACCATGGACGTGGCAGTGCTGGTGTCAGGCGAAGAAATCACGCTGCCAACGAGAGGGCTGATTTCACTGTACGGTGGATTGTTGATGATAGGCCTGGCGTTGTGGGTGGATATCAGATCCCGTCACCACGCTGATTATGCCTATTGGCTGTATCTCTTTGGCGTGGTGGCCTTCTGGTTGGGGCTATCGATTCAGGAATCAGATAGCGAGCTGTCAAAGTTTCTGTATTTCTGTATCAATCTGGCCATGGTGGGCGTAGGGGCGGTGTTGCTGCGCAGGGTCTTTGTGCTCTTTGGTGCCCTGGGCATCTGCGGCTACCTGGGCTATCTGGCCTTTCATGTATTTCAGGATAGCTGGCTGTTCCCGATAGCGCTGTCCGCCATCGGCCTGGGCATTATTTATGTGGGCATCCAGTGGCAAAAACACGAGCAGGCGATTACTCATAAGTTGCGTGCCTTGCTACCTGTCGTCATAAGGGAATGGCTTTCATCCAGACCCTGATCAATCAGGCAACTTGACACATATCAACCTTGCCCTGTGCGTGGCGGGGTATGATGTGAGCAAGGGGTTGATTCACGTTGAATGACCCGACGACAAGGAAGCGCTATGACACTTGCCAACAAGACCAAAGACACAACACAACAGGCAGCTGCGAAGGCGGCGTTAGTGGACGAATTCAGCGTCATGCAGAAAACGCGTGGTGCCCAGGAAGCTCAGGCGGCGGCGATTGCCGATATTCTGGGGCTGAAAGGCCCTTTGCCTGAGCCGCATGAAGAAACTCTAAAGGCCGTGGCGGATATTATCGATGGTGCCTCGCTGGATGATGTGGCGGAACTGAAGAAAGCCCTGATCAACTGGAAGCAGTTTGAAAAAGGCCGTGCTGTTTCCAAGGATGAGGCGCTGGTTGAAGACTGGCGAACGGCGGCTTACCCCTACAAGAATCGCCTGTCCCGTAAATCCTATGAAAAACAGAAGTATTATCTGCAAGTTGAGTTGCTGAAGCTGCAGGCGTGGATCAGAAGTACCGGTCAGCGGGTTGTCATTGTGTTTGAAGGACGTGATGCGGCAGGCAAGGGCGGTACTATCAAGCGCTTTATGGAACACCTGAACCCGCGCGGCTCTCGGGTCGTGGCGCTTGAGAAACCGACGGAAACCGAACAGGGTCAGTGGTATTTCCAGCGTTATATCAAGCACCTGCCCACCCAGGGTGAACTGGTGCTGTTTGACCGTTCCTGGTACAACCGGGCGGGCGTTGAGCGGGTCATGGGCTTCTGTTCTGAGCAGCAGTATCAGGATTTCCTGCGCCAGGCACCGGAGCTTGAGCGTAACCTGGTGGGCAGCGGCCTGCACCTGATCAAGTTCTGGTTTTCGGTCAGCCGTGAAGAGCAGCAGCGCCGTTTCAAGGAGCGTGAACTGCATCCGCTCAAGCGCTGGAAGCTCAGCCCGATTGATCTGGCGTCGTTGGAAAAGTGGGAAGATTACACCGTTGCCAAGGAAGCCATGTTCTTTCACACGGATCATTCCGAGTGCCCATGGGTGGTTATCAAGTCAGACTGCAAAAAGCGCGCCCGCCTGAACGCCATGCGTTACGTGCTCAATGCGTTTGACTATGAAGGCAAGGACATCAATAACATCGGTGCTGCTGACCCCTTGATCGTCGGGCGCGCCGAGTTTTCGCACTCCTGATATAATGGCGGGTGCTGTCTAGCAGATCACCCCCTTCGTGACAGAATGTCCGTTAATGACATGAGACAGGATGCCCGCCATGCCCGCCCCTTTCAGCGCTGAAGACCAGCGTTTTCACCCTTGTCGTATCCTGTTTTTTCCTCTTGGTTGGGTGTTGGCTCACACCGTGCGCTGTATTGAAATTGCCAAGGTGCTGCGTCAGCGTGGGCACGAGGTAGTCTTTGCCGGTGATGATCCCCTGCACCCTAGCTCCCGTTTACACCTTGTCGAGGAAGCGGGGTTTCCATTGCTCTATGCGCGTGAACCCAACCTGCCTGATGTTTGGGAACGGTTTGAGCGCCTTGGCTGGCGGGCATCTTTCTGGGATATGGTGTATTTACGTTACTGGGCGCCATTAACCAAGATTATTGAATCCCAATACGCGGCAATCCAGCAAGTGCAGCCAGACCTGGTAGTAGGGGACGCAACTGTCAGTGCCAGTAGCGCGGCCCACCTTGCCGGTGTGCCCAGCGCAGGCATCATGAACGGCTATGCGGCACGTCTGTTAACGCCTCCTGCCCCTACGTATTTTGCGGCCTGGGGGCTGGATCGCTTCCTGCTGTCGGGCATTCGCTCGCGTTTGTATCGCCGTTACGGTCGGCCGGATCGTGATGCCTTTGACATCCTCTATCAGATGCCGATGATCTCACCGGACTTGCCCGGGCTTTATGAACTGCCCAAGCGCTTCAGACAGTATCAGATGGTCGGGCCGATCTCCCCGGATCTCCAGGCGCCTCTGCCTGAGTGGTTTGACGAACTAGAGGATGGCACGCCCAATATCTACATCACCATGGGCTCAACCGGATTTTTGAACCACTTTCTGCGTACCACTTACCCGGTATTGGCCCGCTTGCCGTATCGGTTCATGGTGACCACAGGCGGGCAGGCCAGTGCTGATGTGATGTCTGCTGCGCCTGAGAACTTCCGTTTTACCCGCTACGCCCCTGGGTCAAAGCTGCTGGCCCATGCTCAAGTCATGCTTTATCACGGTGGCAATGGCAGTATGTATCAGGCATTGGCTGCGGGCGTGCCCATGTTGGCTCTGCCTGCTCATTACGAGCAGCGCCTGAACGCCCAGATAGGCGTGAAGCACGGATTTGGCCTGAAAATGCCAGCGCGAGGGTTGAATGCCAATAAGCTGGAACGCCAGTTAAAGCGCCTGATAGAAGAGCCTGGGTTTCGATATGCGGCTCAAGAGTTGTCAGCAGCTGTCAGGAACAGCAATGGCGCTGAGCAGGCGGCTGACATATTGGAAAAGGAAGCGGTCGCAAATAAACAGACGCTCGGATAGCGATTCGGGCTTACCGAATGTTCACACTTGAAAAGGAGTTCCCATGTCGATCAGCCTTGATGATGCGCGCGCAATGGATCGCCAAGACCCACTGGCTGGCTTCAAGGCGCAGTTTGCACTGCCCGCCAACACCCTCTATCTCGATGGTAATTCCCTGGGCGCGCAGCCGCTCAAGGCGCGCCAGTATGTTGCAAAGACCATGGATCAATGGCGCGATGAGTTGATCAAGGGGTGGAACCAGGGCTGGTTTGATGCGCCTGAATGCCTGGGGAGAAAGCTAGCGCCGCTGATTGGGGCTCAGGGCTATGAGGTGCTGGTCACCGATACGATTACCCTTAACCTGTATAAACTGTTGGGCTATGCCACCCAGGCACAGAGGGGAGCGCGCCGGGTTATTTTAAGTGAGGGGAGTAACTTTCCGGCCGATGGTTATATTGCCGAGGGTTTCTGCCATTTTGCCGGTTTTGAACATCGCGTTTTGCCGCTAGAGGCTGAACTGGCGGATTATCTCAATGATGAGGTGGCCGTTGTGGTGCTTAGCCAGGTCAACTATCGCAGCGGCTGGCTGCGTGATATGGCGTCGACCACAGCGCTTATCCATCAGCGTGGGGCCGAGGTGATCTGGGATCTGGCCCATTCCGCCGGAGCCTTGCCCGTAGCGCTCAACCAATGCGGCGTTCGCTTTGCCGTTGGCTGTACCTATAAATATCTCAATGGCGGGCCTGGGGCGCCCGCCTTTGTGTATGTGGCAGAAGGCGCCCAGAATCAGGGCTGGCAGCCGCTGACCGGCTGGCACGGTCACGCCGCGCCCTTTGCGTTTGAAGGAGATTATGCGCCTGCCACCGGGTTAACCGCTTTCCGCACCGGTACGCATTCGGCACTGGTGTATGCCGCTCTTGAGGCGTCGCTGGATATCTGGCAAGACGTGGATATGCAGGCGCTGCGTGATAAAAGCTTGGCCATGACGGAGCTTTTCCGGCACTTGCTGACAGAGGTGCTAACTACCTACGGTATTGACGACGTTACGCCCTTGAAGGCCGAGCGCGGCAGCCAGGTAGCGCTTATGTATCCTGAAAATGGCTACGCGGTGGTGCAGGCATTGATCGCCCGAGGTGTGATAGGTGACTACCGTGAACCCGGCCTGATGCGATTTGGTTTTACGCCCCTCTACTTGGGCTATGAAGATGTGTGGCAGGCAGCGAGGCATTTTCGGGAGGTCCTCTCAACAGGAGAGTATCGCCAGGAGCGTTTTCAGGCCCGCTCCGCGGTGACCTGAATCATGGGTATTTATTTGCTTGTGGCATAAAACAGCCGCACACGCATAAAAAAACGCTCGGGTAATTGGCCCGAGCGTTTTTGGATCAGGGCCGAGTAAATCCGGCCCTGTTGTGCGGCGAGTGCATTACGCTTGCTGGAATTTTTCCAGGTCGAAGCGGTCTGCGTTCATCACCTTGGTCCAGGCGGCAACGAAGTCTTTGACGAACTTCTCCTGGTTGTCGTCCTGCGCATACACTTCTGCGTAGGAGCGCAGTACCGAGTTGGTACCAAATACCAGGTCCACACGTGAGGCGGTCCACTTGACGCTATCGGTCTTGCGGTCGCGAATCTCGTAATGGTTGTTGCTGACCGGTACCCAACGGTTGCCCATGTCGGTCAGGTTGACGAAGAAGTCATTGGTCAACTGACCCGGACGGTCGGTAAAGACGCCGTCCTGACTACCACCATAGTTGCTGTCTAGGGCGCGCATGCCGCCCATCAGCACGGTCATTTCTGGCGCTGTCAGGCCCTGCAGCTGAGCGCGGTCAAGCAGCATCTCTTCCGGCTTGACGACGTACTCTTTTTTCTGCCAGTTGCGGAAGCCATCAGTCAGCGGCTCCAATGGCTCAAAAGAATCGGCATCGGTCATTTCGTCGGTTGCGTCACCACGGCCTGGCGTGAAGGGCACGAGGATATCGTAACCCGCCGCCTTGGCGGCTTTCTCGATACCCACGCTGCCGCCGAGTACGATCACGTCAGCAATGCTGGCGCCGCTTTCAGCCGAGATCTTTTCGTACACGCCTAGTACCTTGGCAAGACGCTCCGGTTCGTTACCTTCCCACTCGTTCTGCGGTGCAAGGCGGATGCGCGCACCGTTGGCGCCACCGCGCATGTCAGAGCCACGGAAGGTGCGAGCGCTATCCCAAGCGGTGCTGACCATCTCATTGATGCTCAGGCCGCTGTCAGCGATCATCTGCTTGACGGCTTCAACATTGTAATCCGTGTTGCCTGCCGG
>JBNJGW010000014.1:13595-44057 GCA_051748005.1 Pseudomonadota bacterium
GCTATCCCAAGCGGTGCTGACCATCTCATTGATGCTCAGGCCGCTGTCAGCGATCATCTGCTTGACGGCTTCAACATTGTAATCCGTGTTGCCTGCCGGGACTGGATCCTGCCAGATCAGGTCTTCCTGGGGTGCCTCCGGGCCGATGTAACGGTCTTTCGGGCCCATATCGCGGTGGGTCAGCTTGAACCAGGCGCGGGCAAAAACATCGGAGAAGTAGGCCGGGTCGTTGTAGAAACGCTCGGAGATCTTGCGGTACTCCGGATCCATCTTCATTGCCATGTCCGCATCGGTCATGATGGGGTTATAGCGAATGGAGGGGTCTTCCACATCAACGGGCTTGTCTTCTTCCTTGATATCAATTGGTTCCCACTGCCAAGCGCCGGCCGGACTCTTCTTGAGTTCCCACTCGTAGTTGAGCAGCAGGTGGAAGTAGCCGTTATCCCACTGAGTTGGGTTGGTGGTCCAGGCACCTTCGATACCGCTGGTGACGGTGTCGCGGCCAACGCCACGGGTAACCTGGTTGTTCCAGCCAAGCCCCTGTTCGTGTACGTCTGCTGCTTCAGGTTCCGGGCCGAGGTTGGCCGCATCGCCATTACCGTGACATTTACCCACGGTGTGGCCGCCAGCGGTCAAGGCAACGGTTTCTTCGTCATTCATTGCCA
The DNA here is from genome assembly GCA_051748005.1 of Pseudomonadota bacterium. Taxonomy (GTDB): domain Bacteria; phylum Pseudomonadota; class Gammaproteobacteria; order Pseudomonadales; family Halomonadaceae; genus Vreelandella. Next base: position 14,261 of record JBNJGW010000014.1, read on the forward strand.
TGCGGGCGAAGGTGACGCGCACTTGTTCAGCCGTCTTGAGCGGATCCGGGTTGCCGTTAACACCTTCCGGGTTAACGTAGATCAGGCCCATCTGTACGGCGGCCAGCGGGTTTTCCATGGTCTCTGGCTGATCAACGTCTGCATAACGCTCATCAGAAGGAGCCAGCCATTCTTTCTCAGCACCCCAATAAATGTCTTTCTCAGGATGCCAGATATCTTCACGGCCGAAGGAGAAACCGTAGGCTGGTAGGCCCATGGATTCGTAGGCCGCTGTACCTGCCAGGATGAAGAGGTCAGCCCAGCTGATCTTGTTGCCGTACTTCTTCTTGATCGGCCACAGCAGACGACGCGCCTTGTCCAGGTTGGTATTATCCGGCCAGCTGTTGAGCGGAGCAAAACGCTGGCTACCGGCACCACCGCCACCACGGCCATCAGCAATACGGTAGGTACCGGCAGCATGCCAGGCCAGACGAATCATCAGGCCGCCATAGTGACCCCAATCGGCGGGCCACCAATCTTGGCTGTCGGTCATCAGCGCGTGCATGTCTTTCTTGAGTGCATCAAAATCAAGCTTCTTGACTTCTTCACGGTAGTCAAAGTCTTCGCCCATAGGGTTGGACTTGCTATCGTGCTGGTGAAGGATGTCCAGATTCAGCGCTTCTGGCCACCACTCTTTGGATGCATCAGCGTTTGTGTTGCCGCCGTGCATGACGGGGCATTTACCTGCGTTGTCGCTCATTCGTAGCCTCCACTCTGTGTATTGCTATAGATAACGTCTGTTATCTTTCCCTGGATTAAAGGGAATATCATTGTATCTGCCATCGCGCATCGAGCGTAACGGTGATGTTAAGCGAACCCTGATGACATTTTCATGCAAAAAGCTGACTGAATTGGCTTTCTGTCATTGATCTTTTATTAACTGGGTTATTTACTTGCAGGTAATTTATATACGATGCGCGCTATAGTTTCAATTTGCAAATTAACACCTTTTTGATAGCTTTTGGCTATGAAGCGTTCGGCCTGCAGAACATGATTCTAACAGATCCCTGGCTGATGCTGATCATCGCCTGTTCAAAAGGCTGGTTCAGAAACCCAGTTCATCAAGCAAATCGTCGACCTGACCCTGGCCGTTGACGACATCGTCTTGTTCCTTTTCTTTATCCATCTGTGGGCCGTTGCGTAATCGGGCGTGTTCATCGCGCTGGTCAAGCTGCTTCATGCTCTCGCTGGCCTCAGGCACATTTTCCACTAAAACCTGTACCAGTTCCTGTTCGATGGTCTGGATCACATCCATCATTTTCTTGATTACCTGGCCGGTCAGGTCCTGAAAATCCTGAGCCATCATGACCTCAAGCAGTTCCTTTTGAGCGCAGCCTGCCTGCGTGGGCACTTCCTGGGCCAGAAACTGGCGCGTATCAGCGATCAGCTGGTCACCTGCTGTGATGTGATCACTGTCGGGCTTGGTTTCCCAGCGAGCGGAAAGTGATTGGCTGACTGTTTCCAGCCTGTCCTGGGTGGGCTGCGCGCGCTCGACGGCATTAAGAGAACGCTCAGCGGCCTGTTCCGTCATGCTGGCAACATAATGCAAGCGTTCGTTGGCATCCGGAATGGCCTGGGCGGCTTGCTCTATCTGTTGATCCAGCCCGAGCTCTTTCATGCTTTCGCGTAGCATGCGGGTCAACTGGCCAATACGTTGAATGACCTCTTCGCCGCTCCGGTCATCAAGCACCGATGGCATGGTGCTGTTATGCGCATCTTGTGAATGGGCCATGATTTGTTACCTGTGGCTTAACATTTATGTGTTTGCTTATCATGCCCGATAAACAGGTGGCTTGCCTACATAAGGTGTTGAGTCGCCGACGTTGACCGTTAAGTTATGCTTTCAAACCGCGTAGAATAGCCCTTTTAGCCTTCCTGTGGATGCCTGTGTGAAACCTTCTGCAAACGCGTTTGAACTGTCATCCGACGGCGACCGTTATTTTGATGGTCTGGCCGACAAGTTTTCCCGTTCACTTTATAATGCTCCGCGTGGGGAGCTGCGCCTTGCGCTTCTGGATACTTTGCTGCCTGATATGTTGACTGCCTTAAAGCACGATCTGTCTCAGCCTTGTGTAGAAGCAGAAAACGTTCTGGACGTGGGCGGTGGGCTTGGCCAGCAGGCGCTATGGTTTGCACAACGCGGCTTTCAGGTCACCCTGACGGAGCCCTCCAGCGATATGCTGAAGCATGCCGAAAAAGCGCTGCAGGCTGAGCCTGAACTGGCTGAACGTGTGCGCTGCTACCCGCTGGCGCTGCAACACTTGCCTGATACCTTGCCCGGCCCCTGGCGGCTGATTGTTTGCCATGCGGTGCTGGAATGGTTGGGTAACCCCCGTCAGGCGCTGGGCCAGCTAAGCCAACTGCTGGCACCGGGAGGTGAGCTCAGCCTGATGGTTTTCAACCGTGATGCGCTGCGTTTTTCCAACGTGGTGAAAGGCAATCTGCAAAAAGCCCAGCAGGATCGGTTGGAAGGGTTCGGCCTGGGCCAGCGACTAACGCCGATATCTCCGTTGACCCACGCCCAGATAGAGGCCTGGAGCCAGGAAAACGGGTTGGAAATCCGCCAGGTCGCGGGCATCCGCATTTTTCAGGACTACCTGCGCCAGCCGCCCAAGGATGTTGCCGAACAGGAACGCTTAGTGGCACTGGAAAAACAGTTTTGCCGCAGCGAACCCCATTGGCGTCTGGGGCGCTACCTGCTTTATACCCTGGTCAAAGCGACCTGAACGTCTGCGATACTCAATCATACCCACAGAGATGACACCATGAAGGCACAGACACCTGCCTGCCAGTTACTGCAACGCTATCACCCCTCGTCTGGCCCCAATGCACCGGTTGTTGCCGTCGCACCCCCCGTGGATGACTGGCTGGCGGAGCAGGTGCAAGGCGTGGTGAGCGCCGATCACAGTATTGTGCACGCCTACCGGCAGCGTGGCATTACCGCCGCTTCACCCATGAACGAGGATGCTATGACAGCGTCCACCGGCTGGGTATTGTTCTGGCCGAAAACCCATCAGCTAGGCATCTGGTGGTTAACCTGGCTGTGCGAGCAGTTGCCGCCGGGTACGCCGCTGGAGATCGTGGGTGAACATAATGGCGGTATCAAGCGCGTACCCAAGGTGCTGGAAGCGCTGGGCCTGCCGTGTGACAAGCTGGATAATGCGCGGCGCTGTTCCCTGTTTGCCACCCAGACCCAGGTCTTGCCCACGGCCAGCGACGCTGCCTGGCAAACCTTCAATCTGCGCGGTATACAGTTGCATAGCCACCCTGGGGTCTTTGGCCACGGCAAGCTGGATGAAGGCACCGCGCTTTTGCTGGATACGCTGGAACGCCAGCTGCAGGCAAACAGATTGCCCAGCACGCTGCCAAGATGCCTGGATATCGGTTGCGGTGATGGCATTATCAGCACCTGGCTGGCTGAGTGCAGCCAAGAGGTAACCGCTGTCGATATCAATGCCTTCGCCCTTGAAGCCTGTCGTCGAACGCTGGCCGCCAATCAGCTGACTGCCCGCGTGCTGGCCAGTGATGTGTATTCAGCCCTGGGCGATGAACAGTTTGATCTGATTATCAGTAACCCGCCGTTTCATCAGGAGCGGGATATTCACTACGGGGCAGCAGGTCAGCTGATACGTGAGGCACCGACGCATCTGGCGCGGGGAGGGCAGTTGATCCTGGTGGCCAACGCCTTCTTACCCTATGCAGATCACCTGGAAGCCACCTTCGGCAGCTTTGAGGTTCTGGCAGATAACCGCCGCTTTAAAGTCTATCGGGCGGGTGTGCGGTAGTGAATGGAGGTAATCAGGTAGGTGGTCTCACCGCCTGGTGTCTTGACGCTGACCTCATCGTCCAGCTCTTTACCCAGTAGCGCCTTGGCCAAGGGGGCATCTACGCTGATCCAGCGCTGCTGGGTGTCGATTTCATCATGGCCGACGATGCGTATGGCGATTTCCTCGCCATTTTCGTCTTCCAGCTCCACAAAGGCGCCGAAGAACACCTTGCCGGTATTGGCGGGCAAGCGGTCAACCACCTGCAGTTCATCCAGGCGCTTGGTCAGATAGCCTATCCGCGCAATCACCCGGTTCAGCTCTTTTTTGTTATAGGTGTAATCGGCGTTTTCCGAACGGTCGCCCAGCGCGGCCGCTTCCCCGACCTTGGCAGATAATTCCGGACGCTTGACGCGCACAAGATGATCCAGGATGCCGCGCAGCCGTTGAGCACCTGCCGGCGTGATTAGGTTGCTTTTCGGCTCCTGGCGCGGGTCTTTTGCCGGGTCGCGCCAACGGGTCATATTCCTGCCTTTCATCGGGTGCGCTGCTCCATGTTGCGATGTTGGTGTCGATACCAGTGTCTGCATCGATAGGGTCTACCAGCATACGCTACTCACAGCGTTAAATCCCTAACCGCCAAGCTGTTAGTGATACTCCTGTAACGGGTAAACACAGCGTGATAATTCTGTCTGGCGTATCATTCAAACGTTCGTTACATTGGTTACCGCGGTTGGCGGATTCAGCTTTGGCTAACCGGGTAACGGAACAACAATTCCAACCAGCATTTATTGGGAGTCACCCATGCAAGTATCCAAAAAGATGGTCATCAAGACGTTCAGCCTGGCGCTGTTGAGTACCGCTGTTTGCGTTACTTCGTTATCGGCCAGCGCCTATCAGGACGCGCTTTTTTCACTGCAGAACCGTTGGGAAAACACAGTGACACAAATGCCCGCCAGCCAGCGCGAAGACGCATTGAAAGCGCTGGCAGGGGAGGCTGAAGCCTTGGCCGGCCAGCATGCCGATGAAGCCGATGTGCTAGTGTGGCAGGGCATTGTGCTGGCCGCCTACGCTCGCGAACGCGGCGGCCTGGGCGCGCTGGGTGATGCCAAGGCCGCTCGGGATGCTCTGGAACGGGCCGTCACCATCGACCCCGAAGGCTATCAAGGCTCAGCCTATGTCACTTTGGGCGCACTTTATGACCGTGTGCCGGGTGGCCTTATCGGCTTTGGGGATAGCGACAAGGCGGAGCAGATGTTTCAGCGCGCCCTGGAAATCCGCCCGGCGGGGATAGATGTCAATTATTACTATGCCGCATTTCTGGCCGAGGAAGGCAACACCGAGGCAGCGCGTGAGCATGCCGAGCGGGCGCTGGAGGGGGATGTGCGCCAAGGACGTGAAGCGTCAGATGCGGCATTGCGCCAAGACGCGCAACAGCTGCTTGAACAGCTGTCATCCTGATCAATGGGCACAGCGCGCAGGCAATGATAACTGCCTGCGTGATAGCGTCTGCCTTGCAAGGCGATAGTCTCTGCTTGCTGCCGGTAAATTGGCATTCCCGATAACAAGCCCCGATAATGGGGTAACGTTTATTATCAGGAGTGACCCATGGACGCCGAGCCCTCTGCACCAGATTCACCTTCATCAGCGTCACCTGCGTTTACCGGTGAGGATGTTGAGCTGGTTTCCCGGGAGGTGCTGCAGCAAGGCTTTTTCCGCCTGGAAGCCATTACCCTGCGCCATCGCCTGTTTGAGGGCGGCTGGAGCGAGTCCATGCGCCGTGAAGTCCACATGCGCAAGGATGCGGTGGGCGTACTGCTTTACGATGTGGTCAGCGATGCGCTGGTATTTGTCGAGCAATTCAGGGCAGGAGCGGTAGATGACCCTCTAACGCCATGGAAGCTGGAGTTTGTAGCAGGCCTGGTGGAAGAGGGCGAAACCCTTGAGAATGTTGCCCGCCGTGAAGCACAGGAAGAGGCGGGCTGCCAGGTCACCGAACTCAAGCATTTACATACCTATTACCCAAGCCCTGGCGCCTGCAATGAGCGCGTGACCCTGTTCTGTGGCCTGATTGATAGCCAGGGCATGGGCGGCATCCATGGCCTGGAAGACGAACATGAAGACATCCGGGTGCATGTCGTCAGCTTTCATGATGCCTGGGAACTTATGATGCAGGGGCGGCTCGATAACGCCATGAGCCTGATCGGTATGCACTGGTTGGCAAGCCAGCGAGCGTCGCTGCGTGCCCTGCCGGATAATACGCCGCGCTTTCGTTGAAACCGCTGTTTGAACAGAGAACCACAAACAGGCTAAAAACTGACGACTGCAGGTACATTTCAAGTACTTTTCAAGTATGTTTTAAGTCCGTATCAAATGTCCATATCCAAGGGTCGGTCTTTAGAACGCTTGTTGAAGATCGACTGTAACAAGAACTGGAGCCCGCAATGGTTCGAAACGCTTATGTCACTGATCTGAAATCCCTGCAAGGTGAATGCAGCGCAAATTATCTGCGCCTGATTCGGCTGGTGGGTGATATGGAGCAAGGCCAGCGTCGCGCCATTCAGCTGGGTGAGCAGGGCGACAACGCCCTGCATCTGTATATCCATGAAAATGCGCCTTATACCACCATGGTGCACGTTTCCCAGACGGGCCTGATGGATCATCTGCTGGAAAGCCCCAAGATGCGCGTTCACCTTTATCACGATGTGCGTATGGCGGAAGTGACTAACTTTCAGCGCGAAAGGCACTTCCATGGCCGCTATCGCTACCCCAATCCGCGTATGCACCAGCCGGATGAAAAACTTCAGCTCAATCGTTTTCTGGGCGAATGGTTGGCCCACGGCCTGGCCCACGGGCGCAGCGAATACCTGCATGAAGTGCCTTGAGGAGCATCACCAATGCGTCTTGTACAGCTGACTGACCTGCATCTGCATGCTGACCCTCTGGCCCGTTCACGGGTGGGAGTTCCCTATCGTCAGTTTCTGGCGGTTATGGACGCTATCAAGCAGGAAAAGCCTGATCTGGTGATCGTGACCGGCGATATTAGCCAGGATGAATCGGCACAGGCCTACGCATTGGCGGTTGAACAGCTCAATCGTTTAGCTTGCCCCTGGCATTGGCTGCCGGGCAACCATGACCAGCGCCCCCTGATGGAAGCGGTTCATCCGCTGGCAGATGCGCTGATGCTGAATGAATGGCGGCTGCTGTTACTGGATACCCAGGTGCCTGGCGAACCAGGCGGTGCCCTGGGAAGCGATAAACTGGCGGCATTGGCAGCCCAGCTTGATCGCCAAACGGCGCCAACGCTGATAGCCATGCACCATCCGCCGGTTGAAGTAGGTGCTGCCTGGATGGATGCCATCGGCCTGGAAGATAAAGACGCTTTCTGGCAGCTGATTGGCCGCTACCCGCAGGTCAAAGTAGTGCTGTTTGGCCATGCCCATCAGGCCTACGCGGAGGAAAAGGCGTTGAACGGCTTCAGCGTCAGTGTTTACGGCAGCCCCGCCACGGCCGATCAGTTCCTGCCCCATGCCGTGGCGTTTGCAGTGGATGAGGCCGCTCGCCCTGGCTACCGTGTGCTGGATATCCAAGGAGCTGGCTGGCACACCCGTATTGAGCGGGTGACGTCATGATCATTCTGCTGATTGCCTTTGTACTGGCCATTTTCGTGCTGCCCAACCTGTGGGCCAAATGGGTGCTCAAGCGTCATGCCCGCGGGCGCGATGATTACCCGGGAACCGGGGCGGAGTTGGCTGAGCATCTGCTGCGCCGCTTTAACGTCGAAGGGGTGAAGGTGGAGCGCACCGAGTACGGCGACCATTACGACCCGGAAGCCCGCACGGTACGCTTGTCGGCGGAGAACCATGACGGGCGCACCTTGACAGCGGTGACCGTGGCAGCCCATGAAGTGGGCCACGCCCTGCAGCATCACCAGGGCTATACGCCGCTACTGGCTCGCTCACGTTTGGTGCTGCTGGCGCAAAAGGCGGAAAAGGTCGGTGCCCTCTTGATGATGGCAGCCCCCTTCCTGTTTGTGCTGACCCGCCTTCCGGGTGGCTTGGCACTGGTGATTGTTATGGCGGTAATCAGCTTTGGCACGGCGGCGGTAGTTCATCTGGTCACCCTGCCGGTAGAGTTCGATGCCAGCTTCAACCGTGCCTTACCCATTCTGAAAGACTATGTGCCTCCCAAAGATATGCAGGGTGCCCGCCATGTGCTGACTGCCTGTGCGTTTACCTATGTGGCGGCCTCGTTGGCGAGTATTCTCAATCTGGGGCGCTGGCTGGTGATTCTGCGCCGTTAACGCCAAAAGCCGCTCATAAGAGCGGCTTTAAAACGAAACTTCAGCAAATCAGTATGACGGCAATTCAACAGGCCCTAGTTCTTGATCATCCGATAACCTGCCAGCAATACCAGAGCGCCGACAATGGCAGTGACAAAGCTGCCGAAACTGAAGTCACCGACGGCGCCCAAGCCAACCAGTGAGCCAATCCAGCCGCCGACAAAGGCACCGGCAACACCCAGCAGAATGGTGATGATAAAGCCGCCCGGATCTTTACCCGGCATAATCATCTTGGCAATGATACCGGCAATCAGACCGAACAGAATCCATGCGAGAAAACCCATTTTTCACTCCTTGGCAGATATTCCATAAATGTCAGTATGAGTTATCTCATACAGGCCCTGTGACACGCTGGGCCTGTGAATGGTTCAGTCACGAGTCAGCACCGGTTAGCCATAATCACTGCCCGCCGAGGCGCCGGATAGCCTTCCCGAGTGAGTGAGGGATCGTCGGGGTCAAGAAAATCCGCCAGTGACTGATATGTCATCCAGTCGGTGGCGCGCTGCTCGTCCAGAGTTGTCACGGCTTCATCCACCACGCGGATATTGCTGAACCCACAGCGCGAAAGCCAGTGGCAAAGCGCTTGTGCGGAAGGCAGGAAATACACGTTGGGCATGGCCGCATAGCGCTCGCCGGGCATAAAGACGGTTTGTTCATCGCCTTCCACCACCAGGGTTTCCAATACCAGTTCGCCCCCTGGGGCCAAGGCCTCTTTCAACTGCTGCAAATGCTCAAGGGGAGAGGGCCGATGGTAGAGTACGCCCATGGAAAAGACCGTATCGAAAAAGCCCAGCCTGGCGGGCACCTCTTCAATACCGACCGGCAGAAAGTGAGTGCGGTGTTGATCAGCATCGCCCACAAAATGGCGCACTGCCTGAAACTGCCAATAAAAACGCGGTGACGGGTCGATGACCAGGACAAAGTCCGCCCCGGCTCCGGCCATGCGCCAGGCATGGTAGCCGCTGCCACCGCCTACATCCAACACCTTGCGGTAGCTGAGCGGGGCAAGGTGAGGCGCCACCCGCTGCCATTTCCAGTCGGAACGCCATTCGGTATCGATATCAATGCCGCCCAGCGAGTAAGGCCCTTTGCGCCAAGGCGCCAGCTTGCGCAGCAGATTGAAACACTGGCGCTGCTGGCTGTCGCTCAGGGCCATATCCACGCGGACGGTGTCCTGATCAAGGTGTACCTCGCGCTCTGCGGGCAACGGCGGCAACTTGCGCACCGCCTTTTCCCACATCGGCAGATCCCCATTGCGCTGGCGATCCAGCCCCTTGGCCAGCTGCTCGGGTAGCAGGGCGAGCCATTCGGTTAATTCCTGGTCGAGAAACGCCTGATAAAGCACGCGGTGATCGTCGGCGAGGGGCACCTTAGCTCTCCTTGAAGGCAATCAGCGAGGTAAAGTTCAGGTACTGAAACCAGGTCATTGAACGCGGAAAGCCCGCCTGGGCCAAACGGCCATGCAGGGCATCAAGAGTATCGGGAATCAACACGTTTTCCAGCGCGGTACGTTTCTGGCTGATTTCCATCTCGCTGTAGCCGTTAGCGCGCTTGAAATCATGGTAGCGCTCGACGCGCCAGGCGTTATCACGCTCATCGGCATCAATGGTTTTTTCGGACAGAATCAGCACGCCACCGGGTTCAAGGGCGTCATACAGCCTGGCCAGCAGGGCATCGCGGTCTTCAGGTGGCAAGAACTGCAGAGTAAAATTCAGGATGACCATGCCGGAGGGCTGATAGTCCAGCTGACGGATATCTGCTTCCATCACCTGCAGGCTATGTTGGGGGCATTCATCCGCAAAGGTTTGCTGGGCGCGTTCGACCATGGCGGGTGAAAGGTCGACCCCGGTATAGCGAAAGGCATCTTCCGGCAGAGCGCCCGCCAGAGCCAGGCCAGAGGCGCCCAACGAGCAGCCCAGGTCATAGACGTGGGCACCGTGGCGCAGATGACGCTGGGCAATCAGGCTAAGCATGCCAAGAATCTGCCCGTAACCCGGCACCGAGCGGCGGATCATGTCAGGAAAGCAGGCGACGACCTGCTCATCAAAGGAGAAACGCGCGACGCGATCCAGGGGTGTCGAAAAGATGGCGTCACGGTAAGATGCATCACTCATGGGCAGGCCGGTTTCATCGCAAATAGACAGCGTGGATAATCAATGGGCGCATAGTTTACGCTTCAAGCGCCACCCGGAACAGACCCCGCTGCACCCAACATCGCCATAGGAGAGGGCCAATGTCATCAGTTGCTAACGCAACGCCGGATCAATTACCGGCATGGAAAGCATTACAGGATCACGCCGATGCGCTGAAAAGCGTTCATCTAAAAACGCTGTTTGCCGAGTCATCGACGCGCTTTGATCACTTTGCGCATCAGGCCGCTGGGGTGATGCTGGATCTTTCCAAACAGCGTTGGCAGGATGAAACGCTGGACAAACTGCTGGCCCTGGCAGAAGAAGCCGAGCTGCCAAGCGCTATCGACGCTCTGTTAAGCGGCCAGCGGGTGAATACCAGTGAAGACCGCCCGGCGCTGCACACGGCATTACGCCTGCCCTCGGAGGCAAACCTTGAGGTTGATGGCGAAGACGTGGTGGCAGCGGTGCATGCCAGCCTTGCGCAGATGGAAACCCTGGTTAGCCGTTTGCACGCAGGCCAGTGGCGGGGCGCCACCGGCAAGCCGATTCGCCATGTGGTCAATCTGGGGGTCGGGGGGTCGGACCTGGGGCCTTTGATGGTCACCCACGCATTGGCTGACTACCGCCCTGACGACGTGCATCCGGTCGAGGTGCATTTTGCCTCCACCATGGATGGCTCCCAGCTCGCGGATTATCTCAGCCGCCTGAATCCTGAAGTGACGCTGTTTGTGCTTTCATCGAAATCCTTCACCACCATCGATACCCTGTCCAATGCCAATACCGCCAAGGATTGGCTCCTGGGGCGTCTGACTCGACACGGCGCCACCCCGATCAGTGCAGAGCTGGTGATTCGCCAGCACTTTATCGGCGTTTCCGCCAGCCCGGAAAAAATGACCGCCTGGGGCATCGCCCCGGCGCATCAGCTGCGCTTCTGGGAATGGGTCGGCGGGCGCTATTCGCTATGGGGCACCATCGGCCTGCCGATTGCGCTGGTCATCGGCATGGAGAATTTCCGCGCGCTGCTCGCCGGCGCCCATGCCATGGATCGTCATTTCCAGGCGGCGCCCATGGCTGAAAACCTGCCCGTACTGCTGGCGTTGGCAGGTATCTGGAACGTCAATTTCCTGGATATCCGCGCCCACTCCATTTTGCCTTATGATGGCCGTCTGGAATATTTTGCCGCCTACCTGGAACAGCTGGAAATGGAATCCAACGGCAAATCCGTGACCCGCCAGGGCGAGGCGATTGATTACTCGACCTGCCCGGTGCTGTGGGGGCAGTTAGGCCCCAACGCCCAGCATGCTTTCTATCAGCTGCTGCATCAGGGAATGCAGCCGGTAGAGTGTGATTTTATTGCCCCCCTCAAACGCTATGATGACGTTGAAGACCCTGAAACCCGTCGCCACCTGCAGACCCAGCACCGGCTGGCGCTGGCCAACTGCTTTGCCCAGTCGCGGCTGTTGATGCTGGGCGACGATGCCATTGATGACGATGGCCCGCGCCCGCCGCATAAACGCTATCGCGGCAATCAGCCATCGACCACAGTGCTGCTTGACAAGCTGACCCCGCACACCCTGGGCGCCTTGATTGCCCTTTATGAGCACAAGGTATTCGTCCAGGCCGTGATCTGGGATATCAATCCCTTTGACCAGTGGGGCGTGGAATTGGGCAAGCAGATTGCCACCGAGACCCAGCAGATCATCGACGGGCAGGCACCCGCTGACCACATGGACGCCTCCACTCGCGGCCTGATTGAAGCCTTTTGGGCAGCGGAGAAATAAGCGTCAAGCACGGGCGTTAGGCTGCGCTGGATACTGTATCTTATGACCATATATACAGTATTTTGCTTTTCCGCTATGCTGTCTGTTTGATTTTTCAGGCCCATTTGATTGCCACGCCATTGCGCAGCCGCCTCGTCAGCGGCTGCGAAGGCAGGTTTGACCTTTCAGGATATACGCTTCATGACTCAGTTTGATGCCTCTCAATACGGCGCCAGTTCCATCGAAGTCTTATCGGGGCTTGAACCGGTGCGCAAGCGCCCCGGCATGTATACCGATACCTCAAGGCCCAACCATCTGGCTCAGGAAGTAATTGATAACAGCGTCGATGAAGCGCTGGCGGGGCATGCCAATGCCATCAAGGTCGTGCTGCTGGCAGATGGGGGTATCGAGGTTACCGATAATGGCCGTGGTATGCCGATTGATATGCACCCCGAGCACGGCGTGTCAGGGGTAGAGTTGATCTTTACCAAGCTGCATTCCGGCGGCAAGTTCTCGTCTTCCAGCTACCGTTTTTCCGGTGGCCTGCATGGGGTCGGGGTGTCTGTGGTTAATGCCCTGTCTCGCCGATTGGAAGTGGAAGTGACCCGCGACGGCGCGCGTCACGCCATGGCCTTTGAGTTTGGCGCCAAGGTCGAAGAGCTGCATAACCTGGGCAAGGCGGCGAAAAAGGCCACCGGCACCCTGGTGCGCTTCTGGCCGGATGAAAGTTATTTTGATAGCCCCAAGCTGGCGCTCTCCCGGCTGAAACATCTGCTGCGCGCCAAGGCGGTGCTGTGCCCCGGGCTTGCCGTAACGCTGGTGGAGCCTGATGGCACCAGCACTGAATGGGCCTACGCTGATGGCCTGCGCGACTACCTGGCTCAGGCCACTGATGGTTATGAAGTGGTGCCCAATGCGCCCTTTGTTGGCCATTTCAGCGATGATGAACATGGCGTTGACTGGGCCATTCAATGGCTGCCCGAAGGCGGTGAAGCGCTGCTGGAAAGCTACGTCAACCTGATTCCCACGCCTCAGGGTGGCACCCATGTGAACGGCTTTCGTGCCGGGCTGCTGGATGCTCTGCGCGAGTTCTGTGAGTACCGTAGCCTGTTGCCAAGGGGGATCAAGCTGACCGCCGATGACCTCTGGGAGCGGGCGTCTTTTGTGCTCTCCGTCAAGATGCTCGACCCGCAGTTTGCTGGCCAGACCAAGGAGCGGCTGTCATCGCGCACCATTGCGGGCTTTGTGTCCGGCGTGGTCAAGGATGCCTTTTCGCTGTGGCTTAACCACCATGTGGAACAGGGCGAACTGCTGGCTGAACTGGTGATCAGCGCCGCTCAGCAGCGCCAGAAAAAGTCCAAGAAGGTTGCCCGCAAGAAGGTGACCTCAGGCCCGGCCTTGCCGGGCAAGCTGGCAGACTGTTCCGGCCAGGACCCGGCCCAGAGCGAACTGTTCCTGGTGGAAGGGGATTCTGCCGGGGGCAGTGCCAAGCAGGCGCGCAACCGTGAAACCCAGGCCATTCTTCCGCTACGCGGCAAGATTCTCAACACCTGGGAAGTCGAGACCCACGAGATCTACAGCTCTCAGGAGGTTCATGATATCGCCGTGGCAATCGGTGCCGACCCGGGCAGTGCCAATCTGGAGAAACTGCGCTATCACAAGATCTGTATCCTGGCGGATGCGGATTCCGATGGCCTGCATATTGCCACTCTGCTGTGCGCACTCTTTGTGCGTCACTTCCCAAGCCTGGTGGATGCCGGGCACGTCTTTGTGGCCATGCCGCCCCTGTACCGCATCGACCTGGGCAAGGAGGTTCACTACGCCCTGGATGAAAGCGAAAAAGCCGCGATACTCAAGCAGTTGGCGAAAAAAAGCGGCACACGGAAGGCCGCCCCCAATGTTCAGCGCTTCAAGGGGCTGGGTGAAATGAGCCCGCTGCAGCTGCGCGAAACCACCATGGCGACCGAGACGCGCCGTTTGGTACAGCTGACCCGCTCGGAAGGCGATGGCACCCAGGAAATGATGGACATGCTGCTGGCCAAGAAACGCGCCGGTGATCGCAAGAAGTGGCTGGAAGATTACGGCAATCTCGCAGATATCGAGGTATAACCCCAGATGACCATGGATATCCAGGTCGCGGAAGGCGATGTTGAACGCATCGCCCTGCGCGATTACACCGAAAAAGCGTACCTCGACTACTCGATGTACGTCATTCTCGACCGTGCCCTGCCGAATATCGGCGACGGCATGAAACCCGTGCAGCGGCGGATTATTTACGCCATGCGCGAGCTGGCATTGCATGCCAATGCCAAGTACAAGAAATCGGCGCGTACCGTGGGCGATGTCCTGGGCAAGTTCCACCCCCATGGTGACAGCGCCTGTTATGAAGCCATGGTGCTGATGGCCCAGCCGTTCAGCTATCGCTACCCGCTGGTAGACGGCCAGGGTAACTGGGGTAGCCCCGATGACCCCAAATCTTTTGCGGCCATGCGCTATACCGAGGCCAAGCTTTCAAAGTTTGCCGAAGTGCTGCTCAGCGAGCTGGGTCAAGGCACCGTGGACTGGGCGCCCAATTTTGACGGCACCATGCAGGAGCCGGTGGTATTGCCCGCGCGTTTGCCCCACGTGCTGCTCAACGGTGGCAGCGGGATTGCCGTTGGCATGGCCACTGATATTCCGCCGCACAATGTTGGCGAGGTTGTGAATGCCACCTGCCATCTGCTGCGCCACCCTGAGGCCACCAACACCGACCTGATGGCGTTTGTGCCAGCGCCGGATTTCCCGACCGATGCGGAAATCATCACCCCGCGGGCGGATCTGCGTAAGCTTTATGAAGCCGGGCGTGGTTCGGTCAAGCTGCGCGCGCGCTTTGAGCGCGAGGGCGCCAATATCGTGATCACCGCGCTGCCCTATCAGGTCAGTGGGGCCAAGGTGCTGGAACAGATAGCCGCCCAGATGCAGGCCAAAAAACTGCCCATGGTGGCGGACCTGCGTGATGAATCCACCCATGAAGCGCCGACGCGCCTGGTCATTGAACCGCGTTCAAATCGCGTAGACGTGGATGTGTTGATGGCCCACCTGTTTGCCACCACGGATCTGGAAAAGAGCGTGCGGGTCAATATGAACGTGATTGGCCTGGACGGCCGCCCGCGGGTCATGCCGCTGGCGGATATGCTCGGCGAATGGCTGCGCTTTCGGCGTGCTACCGTGCGCCGCAGGCTGGAGCATCGGCTGGGCAAGGTAGAAGATCGCCTGCATATTCTGGAAGGCCTGCTGACCGCCTATCTTGATCTGGATGAAGTGATTCGCATCATTCGTGAAGAGGATGAACCAAAAGCGGCGCTGATTGCGTCCTTTGGCCTTTCTGAACGCCAGGCAGAAGCCATTCTGGAGCTGCGCCTGCGCCATCTGGCCAAACTGGAAGAAATGAAAATCCGCGGCGAGCAGGAGGCGTTGGAGAAAGAGCGCAAACAGTTGCAGGGCCTGTTAGGCAGTGATACCAAGCTGACCAACCTGATCGAGAAAGAGATTCGCGCCGCCGGTAAAGAACATGCCGACGAGCGCCGCTCGCCGCTGGTCGAGCGCAGCGAAGCTCGGGCGTTATCAGAAGTTGAGCTGCTTGGGGCCGACCCGATCACCGTCGTGGTCTCGGAGAAGGGCTGGATTCGCGCCGCCAAGGGCCATGATATCGACCCGGAAGGCCTTTCCTATAAAGCGGGCGATGGCTTCCTGATGGCGGCCAGGGGCAAGACCAACCATCCTCTGGTCATGCTGGATGATACCGGGCGTGCCTATACATTGAGTGCCCATAATCTGCCCAGTGCCCGCGGCCAGGGCGAGCCGATCACGGGGCGGGCCAACGTCGCTGCCGGGGCACAGATGGCAGGTATTCTGCTGGCCGCACCGGAAAGCCGTTTTCTGCTCGCCAGTGACGGTGGCTACGGGTTTATTGCCCGTCTGGGTGAGCTGACTGGCAAGAACAAGGCAGGCAAAAGCGTGCTGACCATTCCCAAGGGCTGTAGCGTCATGCCGCCTGTAG
The DNA here is from genome assembly GCA_051748005.1 of Pseudomonadota bacterium. Lineage (GTDB taxonomy): Bacteria > Pseudomonadota > Gammaproteobacteria > Pseudomonadales > Halomonadaceae > Vreelandella. The sequence goes on from JBNJGW010000014.1 coordinate 30,337, forward strand.
TGATCCCTGAGGAAGAATCTCAGTGGGTGGCCACGGTGTCCAACGAAGGGCGCCTGCTGGTCTTCCCGCTGGATCAGCTGCCGGAAATGGCCAAGGGCAAGGGCAACAAGATGCTGGATATTCCCGGCCCACGGGCAGCGCGGCGGGAAGAATTCATGTGCGATATCGCCGTGTTGGGTGAGGGGGATGCCTTGGTGCTGCATGCCGGTAAGCGTAAACTGACCCTCAAGTCAGAGGATCTGGCCTATTATCGGGGTGAACGTGGCCGTCGGGGCAACAAGTTGCCACGCGGTTTCCAGAAAGTTGAGCGGCTTGAGGCAGGGGAATAAATCATGAAACGCTGTTTGATTCGTGCGACCGGCAGGGCGCGACCGGACCAGCTCGCCGGGCTTGGCAAGGTACTGGCAAAAACCGGCGCACGTCTTTTGGATATCAACCAGAGCGTGACCTTTGGGATGCTCTCGCTGGAGGCACTGGTGGCGCTGGAGCATGACAGCGCGCTGGAAGCCATGCTCAGCGAAGCAGGCGATAGCCTGGGGCTGGATATTCAGGCCATCGCCGTGAGTGCGGATGATTATCACCGCTGGAGCCTGGAAGCCAGCCAGCCGCGCTTGATCCTGACCCTGCTGGCGCCGCGCCTGCCTGCTGGCATCCTGGCGGAAGTGGGTGGCTTGACGGCGGAGTTTGGTCTGCACGTTGAGCTGGTACACCGGCTTTCCGGGCGCGAGCCGCTGGATGGCGAAGCGCCTGGCAAGGGTGCCTGTGTTGAATGCTGGTTAAGAGGCGATGACGTCAACCTGGCCGCGCTGCATGAAAAAGCCCTGGCACTCGGCGCCCAGCACGGCGTGGATATTGCCATTCAGGAAGACAGCATCTGGCGCCGTCATCGTCGCCTGGTGTGTTTTGATATGGATTCAACCCTGATCAAGGCTGAAGTGATCGACGAGCTTGCCCGTCGTCACGGAGTAGGCGATGAAGTGGCCGCGGTGACCGAGCAGGCAATGCGCGGTGAGCTGGATTTCAAACAGAGCTTTCGCGCGCGGATGAGCAAACTTGAAGGGCTGGATGAAGCGGTGTTGGCGGAAATTGCTGAAGAGCTGCCGCTAATGGATGGCGTGGAGCCTTTGATGGCCAACCTCAAACGGCTGGGCTACCGCACGGCGATTATCTCCGGTGGCTTCACCTACTTTGCTCGTCATCTACAGGAAAAGCTTGGCTTTGATGAAATTCATGCCAACGAACTGGTGATCGAGAACGGCAAGGTTACTGGGGAGGTTCAGGAGCCGATTGTGGATGCCGAACGCAAGGCGGAGCTGCTTGAGGCCATTGCTCTGCGTGAAGGCTGGACGCTTGATCAGACCATTGCGGTTGGTGACGGTGCCAATGACCTGAAAATGCTCGGCAAGGCCGGGCTGGGGATTGCCTATCGCGCCAAGCCGCTGGTGCGTGCCCAGGCGCGTCAGGCGATTTCTACCCTGGGACTGGATGCGGTGCTCTACCTGATTGGCTATCGCCATAGCGACCTGCTTGACTAGTCGCTAGAGTCACTTGAAGTCAGTACACAACAATGGGGCGCTGATGCGCCCCGTTGGCTTTATGGTGAAAGCCAAAGCCTGCAGCTTAGCCGTGGCCCTTGTCCGGGTGAGGAACAGGACGTTCGCCGACTTCTTCCGAGCGAAGCTCGACAGGTTTGCCTTCGGTAACGTCAATCCGTCGGAGCTGGAGATGCAGGCCCGTTTTGGCCAGCAGGTGGGCGCTGACCGGTGCAGTAATAAACAGGAACAGCGTAATCAGTATTTCCTGAATATCCGGTGACCCTTCGTAGCCCCAGAAATACAGCATGGAAGCAATTAGCATGAAACCAATGCCCAGGGTAGTGGCCTTGGTAGGGCCGTGCAGGCGCATGTAGAAATCTTTCAGGTGCGCCATACCCAGCGAGCCGATAAACAGAAACACTCCGCCAGCAATCAATAACAGCGACGCCAACGCTTCAACAATCCAGGCCATGGGAACTCCTGTGGTCTATTCGATGATGTCGCCGCGCAGAATGTACTTGCACACAGCGACGGTACTGATGAAGCCCAGCATGGCAATCAAGAGGGCAGATTCAAAGTAGGTCTTGGTGTTCAGCCACAGACCCAGCAACACAATCAGAGCGATCGAATTGATGTACATGGTGTCCAGTGCGAGCACCCGGTCAGGTAGATCCGGCCCTACCGCAAGGCGGTAAAGGTTAAGGATCAGCGCCGCGCTGACCAGCGTCAGGGTGATGTAAAGGGCAAGGGTCAGCATTCGTAAATCTCCTTGAGCGGCTGTTCATAGCGCTGGCGAATCTGTTCAACCAGGGCTTCCTCATCGTCCACGTCCAGCGCATGGATCAGCAGCGACTTGCCATCCATGCGCAGGTTGGCGGAAACCGTCCCCGGTGTCAGGCTGATCGTGCTGGCCAGCAGGGTAATGGTAAAACGCTCTTCCAGCATCAGGGGGTACTCGATGAAGTGAGGGCGTAGTTTGCGCCAAGGGTTGGAAATCAGATAGGCCACTTCAAAGTTGGCGATAACGATGTCCTTGAGGACACGCAGAGCAAAGCGCAGCAGCTTGAGAGGCCTGCCGATACGTGGTTCGGCATCCCAGAAGCGGTAAGTGGCCAGCGGAATGGCAACGGCCAGGGCGCTACCCAGCACAATCTGGCCAAAAGCGACGCTGCGCACCAGCAGCAGCCAGACCAGCAGCAACAGGATGGACAGCACTGGCGTGGGTAACCAGGAGCGTGGCTTGATCATGAGTTATCTCCTGCGTCAGGCATCAGCGCTTCAATCAGCGGCAGAGGGTTGGCAAGCTGTTCAGCAGTAGCTGCGGTGTAATGGCTGACCGGGCCGGCAAAGATCACCAGCAGCGGCGCGGCACTGAGTAGCCATATGACCCCAAACCATTGCTCACGGGGGAGTTTCTTGCCAGTGGCGGTGCCGCGCTGGCTGCGCCAGAAAAGCGTGGACCCCGCGCGTGACAGGGCGATCAGCGAACTCAGTCCGGCCAATAGCAGCAGCGGCCACAACCACAGCCGCTGCATGCCTTCCGCTGCGTTGAGCATCAGCGCCTTGCCAAGTGCGCCGGAAAGAGGTGGCAGGCCCGCTACGGCAATAGCACCGATGAAGAATGCCAGTGCCAGCCATTGGCCCTGAACCAGCGGGCGTCCCTTGACCAGCCGGGTACCAGGCTTGCCACGCTGGGCACCAATCATATCGGCCAACAGGAAGAGCCCACCGGTCACCAAAGTGGTATGAATCAGATAGTACAAAAGGGCAGATACCGCTTCGGGCGTACGCATGCCGATACCCGCCAGCAGGGTGCCGACCGAGACCAGTACCAGATAGGCGACCAACAGGCGCAGATCCTTGGCGGCCAGTACGCTTACCCCGGCAATCGCCAGGGTGGCCAGCGCAAACCACCACACCCAGGGTTGTTCCAGGGCGGTCAGGTTACCCGCCTGATCGCCGAAAATCAGGCTGTAGACCCGCAGAATGGCGTAAATACCCACCTTGGTCATGATCGCAAACAGGGCCGCCACCGGGGCAGGCGCGTTGGCGTAGGCGCGGGGCAGCCAGAAATACAGCGGCAGAATGGCGGCTTTCAGGCCAAATACCACCAGCAGGATCAAGGCACCTGCCGTTACCAGGCCTTCCCGCTCGGGAGGAAGTTCCGCCAGGCGTTGGGCCATATCTGCCATGTTCAGCGTTCCGGTTGCGCCGTATAGAACGCCAACGCCAATCAGGAACAGCGATGAACCGGCCAGGTTAAGCACCACATAGTGAACGCTGGCCTGAATGCGCGCCTTGCCGCCACCGTGAAGCAGCAGGGCATAGGAGGCCAGCAGCAGGACTTCAAAAAACACAAAGAGGTTGAACAGATCGCCGGTCAGAAAGGCACCGTTGATACCCATTAGCTGCCACTGGAAAAGGCCATGGAAATTGCTGCCTTTTTCATCATCGCCAGCGCAGGCATAGACGACTGCGCCTACCGCCAGTACAGAGGTCAGCAGCACCATCATTGCCGACAGGCGATCCAGCACCAGGGCAATCCCGAAGGGAGGCTGCCAGTCGCCCAGCGCGTAATAGGTAATCTCACCGCTGGCGGCCTGATTGACCAGGCCAATCGAGACCAGCAGCAATAAGGCGGTAGAGACAATGCTGACAATCCGCTTGTAGCGGACGATCCCCTGACGTTGATAGAGCAGCAGAATACCGGCAATCAAGGGAATAACGACGGGTAGCACAATCAGATGTTGAGTCATTCGCGGTCTTCCTTTTTACCGTCTACATGGTCGTTGCCCGCTTCACTGCGCGCGCGCATGGCCAGAATGACAACAAAGGCTGTCATGGCAAAGCCGATCACAATGGCCGTCAGCACCAAAGCCTGTGGCAAGGGATCGGCAATCGCGCCCTGTTGCTGATTGACCAGGGCTGCGCCGTCAGTGGTCAAGCCGCCCATGGAAAACAGGAACAGGTTGACGGCATAGGATAATAGCGTCAGGCCGACGACCACCGGGAAGGTGCGTCCGCGCAGGGTAAGATAGAGGCCGCAGGCAGTCAGCACCCCGGTTGTAATGGCATACAGCAGTTCCATTAACGAGTCTCCTTGTTGGGCGAAGAGGCTTCGGGCTCGGTTTCTGAGGGTTCAAGCGTTGGGCGGTGGGCTGTGGTGACCTTGCCCAGGTTGGCCAGGATCATCAGGGTCGCGCCGACAACGGCCAGGTAAACACCCAGATCAAACAGCATGGCCGACGCCAGCTCGAACGTGCCCACCAGAGGCAGGGTGAAATAGGCAAAGGTCGAGGTCAGGAACGGATAGCCGAACACCCAACTGCCCAGGCCGGTAAGGGTAGCAATCGCAACGCCTGCGATGGCCACCGGCTGGAAGGGGAAGTCCAGCCTCTCCTGAGCCCATTCCACGCCGCGCGCCATGTACACCAGGATCAGGGCGACGGCTGTCACCAGACCGGCAATAAAGCCCCCGCCCGGCAGGTTATGGCCGCGCAGGAAGATAAACGCAGACACCAGCAGTGCCAACGGCAGCAGAGCCATTGAAATCGACGTCAGGATGGCCGGGTAGCGATCCGGAGACCAGACACGGCCTTCTCCGTCACTATGAGGCAGGAACAGGCGCAAGCGATTGAGCAGCTTGAAGATCGCAAGTCCGGCGAGTGCCAGTACGGTAATTTCACCGAGGGTATCAAAGCCACGGAAGTCGACCAGGATTACATTGACAACGTTATAGCCCCCGCCGCCGGGTTTGCTGTTGGCCAGGAAGTAATCAGAAATCGACGACGTATCCGTGGTCAGCACCGCATAGTTGAGGCTGGCAATCACCAGCCCCAGCGCCGAGGCCAGCAGGATATCGCGCACATTGCGCAGCGGGCTGGATTCCCGAGGCGTTTTCTGGGGTAGGAAGAACAGTGCCAGCATCAGCAGGATCATGGTCACCACTTCCACTGAAAGCTGGGTCAAGGCCAGATCCGGGGCAGAGAAGCGTGCAAAGGTCAGCGCCACGAACAGGCCAACAACGGAGAGCATCAACAGTGAAATCAGGCGATAGCGGTGGGTCGCTGCGGTGGCGATACCCCCAAATATCAGCATGGCCGCGCCGAGCAAGACAATGGCATCAACCGGCTGGTTACCCAGTTCTCCGGTAAGCGGGGCAATAGGTGCCAGCCCGATCACGCCCATGACCAGTGCGGATAACAGTAAAAGGCCCATATAGCGCTGCAGTGAATGGCCCTCAATCTTGCTGATCAGCCAGTCTGCTTTCTGATTCATATTGATAATAGTGCGCTCGAATACCCGTCGGGCATCTACGCTGGCAAACGGCTGGGTCAGCTGGCGCAGGTCAGGATGGCGCCAGTACATCAGGATGCCGAACGCCAGAGCGGCAAGGCTCATCAGCAGTGGCAGGTTGAAGCCATGCCAGATAGACAGATGAAATTCCAGAGGCTCGCCCAATACAGCCTGAGCGGCCAACGATAAAAGTCCAGACGCCATCAGCCCGGGCAGCAGGCCGACCACCACACAAATCCCGACCAGGATCTCAACCGGCAAACGCATCAGATGGGGTGGTTCATGGGGCGGTTTAGGCAGTGTTTTCTGGGCCGGTTTAAAGAAGACGGCATGCACCAGACGCAGCGAGTAAGCCACCGAAAGAATGCCGCCCAGAGTGGCCAATACAGGCAGCAGCCAGCTCAGGCCACCCAGCACCGGGGTGGCCAGCGTTTCGGTAAAGAACATTTCCTTGGAGATAAAGCCGTTGAACAAGGGAACCCCCGCCATGGCGGCGGCTGCCAGAGTGGTCAGCAGGGCCGTTACCGGCATGGCCTTTTTCAGACCCCCCAGCCTTTTCAACTCGCGGGTGCCGGTTTCATGGTCAATAATACCCGCGCTCATGAACAGGGCTGCCTTGAAAGTGGCATGGTTGAGAATATGGAAAAGAGCGGCCAGTACTGCCATAGGGCTGCCAATGCCGAGCAGAACGGTGATCAGACCCAGGTGGCTGACGGTTGAAAAGGCCAGAATACCTTTAAGGTCGGTTTTGAACAGCGCAAACCAGGCGCCGTATAACAGCGTGATGGTGCCGATCAGCGAGACAATCACCGACCACAGTTCACTGCCGGCAATGGCAGGATGCAGGCGCGCCATGAGGAAAATACCTGCCTTGACCATGGTGGCCGAGTGCAGATAGGCGGAAACCGGCGTAGGCGCCGCCATGGCATGGGGTAACCAGAACTGGAACGGGAACTGGGCCGACTTGGTGAAGGCACCGAGCAGCACCAGTACCAGCATCAAGGGATAGCGTGGATCGGCAAGGATGACATCCTGGCTTGTCAGCACCACATTCATATCGAAGCTACCGACCATGTCACCAAGCAGCAATAGCCCCGCCAGCAAGGCAAGACCACCAGCGCCGGTGACGGTCAGCGCCATACGTGCACCTTTGCGGGCATCGCTCTGGTGAGACCAGTAGCCAATCAGCAGAAAAGACGAAATGCTGGTCAGTTCCCAGAATAACCAGAGAAGAATGAGGTTGTCCGACATGGCAATGCCAACCATGGACGCCATAAACAGCATCAAATAGGCATAAAAACGGTCGAACGGCTCTTCTGGGCTGAGGTAAAAATGCGCGTAAAGCAGAATCAACAGGCCAATGCCGAGAATCAGCAGATTGAACAGCAGCGTCAGGCCGTCCAGGCGCAGCGCCAGGTCCAGACCCAGTTCCGGCATCCAGCCGACTGAAAAACGCAGCGTTTCGCCATCAAGCAGCGCAGGCACCTGGGTGAAGGTAAGCAGCAGGGCGAGGGCAGGGGCAATGGCCGTGATCCGTGTGCTCAGAACACGATCCCGCTGGCCCAGCAATGCGGGTACCACAACACCCAGCAAAGGCAGTAAAGCTATCCACAGCAGTATCATGGGGGTCATCCAGTGAAAATGTCTTAAATTGTTGATGTCATCTTGTTAATGTGCCGCTTGTTCAAGCGATGCATCGACCTAGGATACATCAGTCAGATTAACAGCGTATCAATTGTACCGAGATTTTGAAGCGCCTCCTTGAAGCTGAATCCCTTTTGATAAGAGCCGGTTGACCCCATGAGTGAATCCTTTCGTATCTGGCGGCTGCGTTTTGAAGCGCTGCGCTCAAACAAGTTTTTTGAAGGCGCTGTCATTGCCATTATCGTCATTTCAGCGCTGGTGATTGGTGCCAAGACTTATGAAGAAACCTCTCGTTTCGAGCAGTGGCTGACGTATCTTGATATCGCCGTGACGGTCTTTTTTCTGGTTGAAATCCTGATTCGCATGGCCGCAGAGCCAAGCTTGCGCAGTTTTTTCCGGCGCGGCTGGAATGTGTTTGATTTTCTGATTGTGACGGCGAGCCTGATTCCGATGGATGATTCGGAAATGGTGCTACTGGCCCGTCTGTTGCGTATTTTCCGCGTGCTGCGTCTGGTGTCGATGATTCCAGAGTTACAGCTACTGCTGGTTGCACTGGTGAAGTCGATTCCCCGCATGGGCTATGTGGCGCTACTCATGTTTATCATCTTCTACATCTATGCAGCTCTGGGCAGTTTCCTGTTTGAAGATGTGGATGATTTTCTGTGGGGTAATATCTCCACGGCCATGCTGACCCTGTTCCGCATTGCAACCTTTGAGGATTGGACGGATGTCATGTATGACACCCAGGAGGTATACGCCTGGAGCTGGATTTTCTATCTTACCTTTATCTTCCTGACAGCCTTCATCTTTTTGAATATGATGATTGGTATTGTACTGGACGTCATGCAGAAAGAAGGTGCGAAGCAGGAACTGGAGAACGGCGAGGGGGAGGTGGCACAACTTAACAATGTGCAGGGCGATATTCGCCAGTTGCAAGCGCAGCTCGACCGGATGGAAGCACTCTTAAGCGCCCAGGAGCAGCCCGTCAGGCAAAAGGGTGTTGACAAAACCGTCAAGGATTGATTTTCTAGTAACTATGAACACCATCATAATGAATCTCACATTGGATCTACGACTACTAAGCGCCCGTCTCTGAATGGTTTGAGGCGGGCAATGCTGGTTGGCATTGTCGTTGGGTTTGATAGTGAGGTGGTTATGTTGGTTTATATCAGTCATTTGTGTTTTTCTCAGCCAGAAAATAGTGCAGATATTGAATGCTGCGCTCGCCGTCGGTACTGCCGAGTGGCACAAACCGCTGGACGTATTCTGAACGCCCCATGGCTTTTGCAGGCCATGGGGCGTTTTTCGTTGTCTGCGTTTTTCAGACGCTGCCCTGTGGGCCTCTTTATGACGCACGCGCCTTAATTTGCGTATTATTCTTGAACAGATTACCCACTAACCGCCACGCACCAGGAGAACTGCCATGATGTTGTCTGACCCCGCTAAAAAATATAGCCCCTTTGCAGCCGTCGATATACCCGATCGCCAGTGGCCCAATCGGCGTATTGAAAAGGCCCCTATCTGGGCGAGCGTTGATCTGCGTGATGGTAACCAGTCCCTGATCGACCCAATGGATCAGGAGCGCAAACAGCGCCTTTTCGATCTGCTGGTGAAGGTTGGTTTCAAGCAGATAGAGGTAGGGTTTCCTTCTGCCTCGCAGACTGACTTTGATTTTGTACGCGCACTGATCGAGCAAGACAAGATCCCCGAGGATGTGACCATTCAGGTGTTGACCCAGGCACGTCCCCACCTGATTGAGCGCACCTTTGAAGCCCTCAAAGGCGCCAAAAATGCCATTGTTCACGTTTATAACGCCACTGACCCCATGTTTCGCCGGGTGGTGTTTAACGTCAATAAGGAAGAATGTATCCAGATTGCAGTAGACGCGACTCGTCAGATTCGCGATCAGATGAACGCCGCCCCGGAAACCCACTGGACGTTCCAGTACTCGCCGGAGCTGTTTACCACCACCGAGATGGATTTTGCCGTTGAGATCGTCGAGGCGGTGATGGATACCTACGCGCCCAGCGTTGACCATCGCATGATCGTCAACCTGCCGGCCACCGTTGAGGTTGCCACCCCCAACAACTATGCCGACCAGATTGAGTGGTTCTGCCGTAACGTGAAAAACCGCGACACCCTGATTGTCAGCGTACACCCCCACAATGATCGTGGCACCGGTGTCGCCGCCGCTGAACTGACCCTGATGGCGGGTGCCGATCGGATCGAAGGGACCCTGTTCGGTAACGGTGAGCGTACCGGTAACGTGGATATCGTGACGTTAGCGATGAATATGTATACCCAGGGCGTTCACCCTGAACTGGATTTCTCGAATATTACGCCAGTCATGCGTGAAGTTGAATACTGCAACCAGTTGCCGGTGCATCCGCGCCATCCCTATGTGGGCGATCTGGTATTCACCGCTTTCTCCGGCTCGCATCAGGATGCCATCAAGAAAGGCATGGCGGACCGCCGCGAACACCCTGAAGCACCCTGGGATGTTCCTTATCTGCCTATCGACCCGCTGGACGTCGGACGCAGCTATGAAGCGGTGATTCGCGTCAATAGCCAGTCCGGTAAGGGCGGGATTTCCTACCTGCTCGAGCAGGAACACGGCATTGAGTTGCCGCGTCGGCTGTCGATCGAGTTCAGCCAGGTGGTGCAGGAAGTCGCTGACCGCACCGCCAAGGAAATCACCTCGCAGATGATTTATCAGGCGTTTGCCGATGAGTATCTCGAGCAGCAATCACCGTTCTGCCTGATCAACCATCGCATGTCTTCCGAGCCGGATAGCCCAGCGGTGAATCTTGAAGCAGTGATTGCCGAAGGCGGCGAGCGCAAGACCTATTCAGCCGAAGGCAACGGGCCATTGGCGGCATTTATCAAGGCGCTGGCAGGCGCGGGTCATGATGTGGAGATTATTGACTACCACGAACACGCAAGGGGCCAGGGCTCTGACGCGGAAGCCATTGCCTACGTGGAAGTGCGTATTGAAGGTAAAGCGGTCTTCGGAGTCGGTACGGACGAAAGTATTACCAGCGCTTCCATGAAAGGGGTGCTGAGCGCCATCAACCGACACCACTCAACCCAGGCGCCCGCGGCCAACGTGACCGCTGACACTCTGGCGTAAGCTGGGCTTTTCGGCGTGGTTCCCAGGCAGCTGATGATGACCTGGGTTCCACACTGTAAAGAGGGTGGACACTACAGAAGCGGTGTTTTGCTGGCTTCGCCTGGGATTTCACGTACCAGCCGAGGCATCAGAAAACCGGGCAGCTCGTCACGCAGGGCGGTGATCAACTGACGGGCTTCAGCGTCGGGGACATTAAAATGCGCAGCGCCCTGAACAGGGTCGAGTACATGCAGGTAGTAGGGCAGTACGCCAGCGTCAAAAAGCCGTTCGGAAAGCGTTGCCAGCGCCTCTGTGCTGTCGTTGACGCCGCGCAGCAATACGCTCTGGTTGAGCAGGGTAACGCCAGCACCCTGTAAGCGCTGACAGGCTGCCCGTACGGCCTGATCGATTTCGTTGGCATGATTGGCATGCAATACCATGACGGTTTGCAGTCGAGTGTCCTCTAGCCAGTCCAGCAGCGGCTGATCCACCCGATCCGGAATCACAATCGGCAGACGCGAATGAATGCGTAGCCGCTTGAGGTGAGGGATCTGCTCCAGCTGCGTGACCAGCCAGGCCAGATGACGGTCGTTGGCCGCCAAGGGGTCGCCGCCAGAGAGAATCACTTCGCGGATGCTGGTGTCTGCCTGAAGGTAGTCAAAGGCTTCCTGCCACTGGGCTCGCGACGGTGAGTTATCGGCATAGGGAAAGTGGCGCCGAAAACAGTAACGGCAGTTGATCGCACAGTTAGGGCTGGCAATCAGCAGCACTCGGCCTGCGTATTTGTGGATGACCCCTCTGGCTGGGCGCTGTTGCACTTCGTCCAGTGGGTCATTGACGTAGCCGGGCGTTTGCAGGGTTTCATCTCCCAGCGGCAGCACCTGGCGCAGCAAGGGGTCATCCGGCTGATTAGGTTTGATGCGGCGTAGAAAGGCCTCCGGTACGCAGGTTTCAAACAGCGCATGGCCAGCACTGGCGCCGACTTGCCAGGTGTCAGGCAACTGCAGACGCCTGCACAGCTCGGCAGGATCACGAATGGCCTGGGAAAGCTGGCGCTGCCAGGAAGGCAGTGGCTCGCTGGCACGATACGACGACGCATCCGCGCCAAAAATAAGGTTGTCCTGCAAAAAATCCCTCCTTCGGGTTATCATGCGCCACACCTGTTCAGGCGTTGCGTTTTACCTTTGGTGACAGGCCTTGGATATTGCGCGACACAAAACACGCTTAACAACTGAAACTGAGAGACAGTATGGCTAATTATTCTACCAATGAATTTAAAGGCGGTTTGAAAGTAATGCTTGATGGCGACCCATGCGCCATCGTCGAAAACGAGTTTGTTAAACCCGGCAAGGGCCAGGCGTTCAGCCGCGTCAAGCTGCGGAACCTGATGACGGGCCGGGTCTGGGAGCGCACCTTCAAGTCAGGTGAGTCCCTTGAAGGCGCCGATGTCATGGAGCTGGAGATGGAATACCTATATAACGATGGCGAAATGTGGCACTTCATGAAAACCGATGGTTCCTTCGAGCAGTACGCCGTCGAGAAAAAAGCCCTTGGCGATACCGAAAAATGGCTCAAGGAGCAGGTTCCCTACACGGTAACCCTGTGGAATGATAATGCCATTGCGGTGTCAGCGCCGAACTTTATCGAGCTTGAAGTCGTTGAAACCGACCCGGGCCTGAAAGGTGATACCGCTCAGGGCGGCTCCAAACCGGCGACGCTTTCATCTGGCGCTGTGGTACGTGTGCCACTGTTTATCAATCAAGGCGAAGTGCTGAAAATCGACACTCGCTCAGGTGATTACGTTTCACGTGCCTGACAGACCTGCATGGCGGCCAACAGCTGACCTGGATACCCTGCGCGCCCGCGCTGCCCTGTTGGCCGAGGTGCGGGCATTTTTTGCCGAGCGTGAGGTGCTGGAAGTGGAAACACCGGTGCTTGGCCAGGGAGGCAGCACCGATGTGTACCTGAGATCGCTTGCTACCTTGGCGCGCACTGACAAAGGGCGTCGCTGGCTGTGGCTGCAGACCTCGCCTGAATTCCATATGAAGCGCTTGCTGGCGGCGGGAAGCGGGCCGATTTTTCAGCTGGCCAGAAGCTTTCGCGATGGCGAGGTAGGCAGTCGCCATAACATCGAGTTCTGCATGCTGGAATGGTATCGCCCGGGCTTTACCCTGGAGCAACTGATAGAAGAAACGGCGACGTTGGTCAGGCGTTTGATGGGGCAGGTGCTGCCTGTCAGGTATTACCGCTACCGCGAGCTGTTTCATACCTATCTGGCGCTTGACCCTTTTACCGCGCGCCTTTCGTCCTTGCGTGAGCTGGCTGAGCAACACGCCGGTATGCCGCCCGCCACTATGGCAGCAGAGCCGCGTGAGGTGTGCCTGGACATGCTGATGAGCGCCCGGATTGAACCCTACCTGGGTGATCAGGAATTAGCTGTCGTCGTGGATTACCCGGCCAGTCAGGCTGCGCTTGCCAAGCGCCATCAGGATGCCCGTGGGGATTGGGTAGCCTCACGTTTTGAGCTTTATCTGAACGGGGTTGAGCTTGCCAACGGCTATGACGAGTTGACCGATGCCGACGAGCAGCGGCAGCGTTTTGAGGCGGATAATGCCCAGCGCCAGGCGCTGGGGCTTGAGGAAGTCGATATCGACGAGCGGCTACTTCAGGCGCTGGCACATGGCTTGCCAGAAGGCGCAGGCGTCGCCTTGGGCATGGATCGACTGATTCAGCAGGCGCTTGGCAAGCCGCGCCTGGCAGATGTGATCAGCTTCGCCACGTCGAGCTGTTAGCCTTCTGCCTTAGCAAGTGCCTGACCCATCCGGATCTTGCTATTGGCTGCCCAGTCATCGAAGGCAAGCGGTTCGGCAAAGCACATCACCACGGTAGAACCGAGCTTGAAGCGCCCCATTTCAGCGCCTTTTTCCAAGATGATGGGCTGGTCAAAGCGGGTGCGCTGTGGTGTGCCTGCAAGCGGTGTAATCTGCCCGGCCCACACGGTTTCAATGGCCGCAACTATCATGGCACCGACCAGTACGACTGCCATGGCCCCCTGTTCGGTATCAAATATACACACCAGCCGTTCATTGCGGGCAAACAGCCCCGGTACATGATTGGCAGTTGCCTGGTTGACCGAA
>JBNJGW010000015.1:0-42826 GCA_051748005.1 Pseudomonadota bacterium
TCAAGTGTCGCGGTGCATTCATTGGCCAGCGGTGAGGCAGGTGCGGTAATGCCTAGCACCACGGCGCCGGCTTCACGGGCGACCCGGGCAATATCGACCAGTTCTCGGGTGCGCCCGGTGTAGGAAATCACCACCACTACATCACCGGTATGGCAGGCGGCCGCCACCATACGCTGCATCAGCACGTCCACATAGGCCATTACCGGCAGATTGAAACGGAAAAACTTGTGCTGGGCATCCTGGGCTACGGCGCCCGATGCTCCCAGGCCAAAAAAGTGAATCTGCTTGGCCTGGGTCAGGTAATCCACCATACGCTCGATGGCTTGCATATCGACAGCGCGACGCGCTTCATCCAGGGCGGCAATGGTGGCGTCAAAAATCTTGTCGGTATACTGGCTGGCGGAGTCATCCGGTTCCACCGCACGGGTAACATAAGGCGTTCCACCCGCCAGGCTCTGGGCCAGTTTGATCTTGAAATCGGGAAACCCCTTGGCCCCAAAATTACGGCAGAAACGGTTGACGGTGGGCTCACTGACGCTGGCCGCCTGGGCAAGGCTTGCGATGCTCAGGCTGGTGGCGGAGGCCGGGTCTTCAAGAATTACGTTGGCGACCTTGCGCTCGGAGCGGTTCAGTTCTTCCAGACGTTGGCGTAAACGCTCAATCAGGTCGTGAGCCATTCAGTGTGTCTCCGTAAGAGGTAGAGGTTGGTGTCCAATGCGCGCACCATCGCGCAAATGTTTCAGCAGGCAGTGGTCAGGCATAATGATAGCCTCGGCCGATCCTGCAGCCAATGGCACTTAGCGGGTGTGTTCCGTCAGCGATTTCAATGCCCCTTCAGCAACGACGCTCCATCCTGGCCCCTTAGTCAACGGGGTGGGATCTGAAAGGCGGTTACCTAGATTGACAGACTATCAGTATTTTAACCCGATCGCAGACTCGGCGCAGGGCTCTTGAGACATTCTGGCGCGTTAGCGCTGCTGTTCCTGTGCAGGCTGTAATGTTGAATCGTTCAGCAGAGTACTGAATGCTTGTGTGCATCAAAAGTTTTGCTGTTATTGTAAGCTGTAGAAGTCTTGTTAAAAGGGGCGCCAGCGGCGACGATGAAAAGGATCAACGTTTTCACCGATGCTGATGGCATCATTTCATCCGAGTATGGCGCGATTCTGGCGGAGGCAATCCATGTCAAAAGGCAGTAAGCCACCGATTTCGACATTCACCCGGCCTGCTGCGGGTTCAGCAGCCGAAGACTTGTTTGGCGCTTCCCTGGCCAGTATTGATGAGGTAGAAGCCAGTCAATGGGATAGTCTGGTAGATGCAGATCACCCCTTTCTTCGTCATGCCTACCTGCAGGCGTTGGAAGCCAGTGGTTCGGTCTGTGAAAAGACCGGCTGGGTGCCTGCTCATCTGGTTGTCTGGCAGGGCCAGACGCTTGTTGGGGCCATGCCTTTTTATTGTAAATACCATTCCTACGGTGAGTATGTCTTTGACTGGGCGTGGGCAGATGCCCTTGAGCGCGCCGGTGGACGCTACTACCCCAAGGCGTTGAGCGCCATTCCTTATACGCCAGTGCCTGGGCAGCGAATTCTGGTGGCTTCAGGGTTGGCCCTTGAAAGCGTAGTCGAGGTGCTCGCTGGTGAGCTGAAACGCATCTGTGAAGATAAGGCACTTTCCAGCTGGCACTTTCTGTTTGGCAGTGTGGCTGATGTCAGCGCCTGGCAGCGCCAGTGGCCCGAATTAATGGCTCGTGAGGGGGTGCAGTTTCAGTGGCACGATAGGGGTTACGGAGATTTTGATGGCTTTCTGGCAGCCATGACCTCCAAACGGCGTAAGATGATCAGGCGCGAACGGCGCCTGGTTGCCGATCAGGGGCTAACTCTGCAGCGCCTGGAAGGCGCGGCTATTACGCCGCAAGCGCTGGTACACTTTTATCGTTGCTATTCGATTACCTATCATGAGCGTGGTCGCCCACCCTATCTGAATCTTGACTTTTTCCAACGTCTGCATAACACCATGCCTGAAGCCCTGATGCTGGTGCAGGCAAGCCTGGAAGGAAGGCCGGTAGCCGCCGCTCTTTATCTGAAAGGCAGCCAGAGTCTGTATGGGCGCTATTGGGGCAGTGAAGTGGTAGCGGACTGTCTGCACTTTGAAGCGTGTTATTACCAGGGTATCGAATATTGCCTGGAAAACGGCCTGAGCCTGTTTGACCCGGGCACCCAGGGCGAGCACAAGCTGGTGCGAGGCTTTCACCCCCAGCGGCTGTGCTCGTTACATTATGTAGCGCACCCTGGCCTTGAAACTGGTGTGGCGCAGTTCTGCCGGGAAGAAGCCCTGCATGTTAAGGCATACCGCCAAGCGGCGCTGGATGCTTTACCGTTCAAAGTACCCGGATAATGGCGCACCTGAAAGCCAGCTGAAAAGGGTTGGTGGCTCGCTGCTAGCCCTGCTTGGTGGCATAATGCTGGCCACCAGGCGAAGACTCCGTGTGATTCAGGCAATCAAGCGGTGCAGTTGATAATCAGGTGGATGGCAATATGCACAGTGGTGAAAAGGAAGACACAAAAATACGCCGATGGCCAGCCCGAAAAGGGCTGGTCGCAGTGCTTCTCGTGGTGTTCGCGCTGCTGCAATACCAGCTCTGGTGGGGTACTGGTGGCTGGTATGACCTGAAAAAGGTCGAGCAGCGGGTCGCCGATCAGGAAGCCTTCAATGCGCCGCTAAGGGATCGCAATGCGCGGCTGAGCGCCGAAATTGCGGATCTTAAAACCGGCCTGGATGCCATTGAGGAACGCGCGCGCAGTGATATTGGTATGGTGCGTTCTGATGAGCAGTTTTTCTGGGTGCCCGGCGTGACGCTGGATGACTTTCCACAGATGAGGAACCCTGAGTGAGCGAGACCACCTGGCTTGTGGTGCCCGCCGCTGGCCAAGGCAAGCGTATGGGCGCAGAGATTCCCAAACAGTATCTTACCCTGCAGGGAACGCCGATTCTGGCGCTGACCCTGCAACGCCTGTACGAAGCGCTGCCGGATGCCCGGCTAGTGCTGTGTCTGGATACTCAGGATCACTGGTTTGCACCGAGCTGGGTGCCCTTTGAGCACTGGCAGCGGGTGCCGGGCGGCACAGAGCGTATGGATAGCGTGCTCAACGCCTTGCAGACATTAAATGCTGCAGAAGATGATCTGGTGCTGGTGCATGATGTGGCCAGGCCCTGTATAGCAGTGGAAGACCTTAAAGCTGTGGAAAAAGCCGCCCGTGACAACATCAGTGGCGCCTTGTTGGCGATGCCGGTGGCGGACACCATGAAGCGTGCCGCGTCCTCAGGCAGCATTGCTCATACCGAGTCACGTGAAGGCCTTTGGCACGCGCTGACGCCTCAGGGGTTTCGCTATGGGCCTCTTCGTCGCGCCCTGGAGCATGCCCAGGCTCATGCCACCCAGGTGACTGACGAAGCCTCGGCACTTGAAGCCATGGGCGAGTTTCCCCAACTGATTAGCGGGCGGCGCGATAACATCAAGGTTACTCATCCGGATGACCTCGCATTGGCAAACGCCATTCTGAACGCCCAAAAGCTTTAATATATTTAAAAGCAATGACCCTCACTTCAACGTACTCAGGAGACTTTCATGCGCATCGGCCACGGCTTTGATGTTCATCGTTTTGGGCCGGGAGACCACCTGGTGATCGGCGGTATGAAGCTGCCGTTTAATGCAGGATTTGTTGCCCATTCAGACGGCGACGTACTGCTGCATGCCATTGCTGATGCCCTGTTAGGTGCCTGTGCGCTGGGGGATATTGGTCACCACTTTCCTGATACCGACCCCGCCTATCAGGGCGCGGATAGTCGGGTTCTGTTGCGCAGGGTCAATGCACTGGTTAACCAGGCGGGCTGGAGGCTAGGCAATCTGGATGCCACCTTGATGGCTCAGGCGCCCAAGATGGCGCCACATATCCACGCCATGCGTTCGGTGATTGCAGAAGATCTTGAAGTCGGGCTGGATCGGGTCAGCGTCAAGGCTACAACAACGGAGCGCCTTGGTTTTACCGGGCGAGGTGAAGGGATTGCTGCGGAAGCCGTGGTGCTGCTGTGGCCCGGGAGCGTTGAATGACTGCTCTTCCTATGTGGCCGCGCTATCTGGACGCTACCCTTGGGACTCCCAGTCCTGCCAGTTTTCGTCTTTCACCAGAGGATTTCAAGGTCGATGAACAGCTTGATTTCAAGCCTGAAGGGCAGGGCGAACACCTTTGGTTGCGTATCGAAAAACGCAATCAGACCACTCTGGAAGTTGTCAGGCAGCTTGCCCGGCTTTGTAATGTCTCGCCCAGGGTAGTCGGCTATTCCGGTATGAAGGATCGCGTGGCTGTAACGCGTCAGTGGCTGAGCATTCAACTGCCCGGCCGCAATGCACCGGATGATCTGGGCTCACAGTTAGCTGCCCTGGGTATCACGGTACTGGAGCAGGTACGCCATCCACGCAAGCTCAAGCGCGGTGTTCATCGTACCAATCGGTTTATTCTGCGCCTGCAGGGCGAAGCCGTTGAGCAGGATGACTTCCAGGCTCGCTGGCAAAGTCTCTGCCATGAGGGCGTGCCTAACTACTTTGGACCGCAGCGTTTTGGTGTCGATGGGCGTAACCTGCAGCGTGCTGAAGCCCTGCTAGCGCGGGGCTGGCGCAAACGTGATGACCGTCAGGGCATGTTGCTGTCCTGCGCAAGAAGCTTTTTGTTCAACGAGTTGCTTGGTCAGCGGGTGGCCAGCGGCGATTGGCAGACGCTAATTGAGGGCGACACGGTCATGCTTGAGGGAACCCATAGCCTGTTTCGGATTGAACAACCGGATGCCACGCTTGATGAACGGGCTGCAAAACGTGATATTCACCCGACTGGCCTGCTCTGGGGTGCTGACTTCAGTGCAGATCAATCGGCGGCACAGCAACTGGAAGCCGTTCTTGCTGAGCGTCACCCTGTTTTGACTGCCGGTCTTGCACAAAGCGGTGTCCAGTCAGCAAGACGCGCGCTGCGGGTATGTCTTGATACGCCAGTACTGGAGCGCGGCCAGCGCAATGACGAGGTAGTGATAAGTTTTTCCTTGCCCAGAGGAGCATTTGCAACAGCGGTGCTGAGTGAGTTGATCACCAGCCAGTAAATGCTGATACGCTAGCAGGCCTTAATAATATTTAATCAGGAGAGAACCCATGCGGCGACTGCTGCTTTCCAACGATGATGGCGTTCATGCCCCGGGGCTGCGCGCCTTGCACGATGCGCTTACGCAGTATGCCAACTTACGTGTTGTAGCACCGGATCGTGATCGCAGTGGCGCCAGTAACTCTCTGACGCTCTCGCGTCCGCTGCTGCTCAGCGCACTGGATAACGGTTTTTACAGCGTGGATGGTACTCCGGCTGACTGCGTCTACCTGGGCGTCAATGGTGTCTGGGATGAAAAACCTGACCTGGTGATTTCAGGTATCAACCATGGCAGCAATCTGGGCGATGATGTGCTTTATTCCGGCACGGTGGCAGCCGCTATGGAAGGGCGCAACCTGGGCATGTCGGCGATTGCCATGTCGCTGTGTGGCGAGCGCCACTTTGCCACGGCGGCCCGGGTCGCATCGACACTGGTAGGCGCCGCAGAGCAGTTGTCTCTTCCTCCACGTACGCTGCTCAATGTCAACGTGCCTGATTTGCCTTGGAGCGAGATTCGTGGCGTCAGGGTCACCCGCATGGGTTATCGCGGTCCAGCTGAAAAACCACTGGCCATGCAGGACCCTCGCGGACGAACCCGCTATTGGATTGCCGCCGTAGGAGCTAATGCTGACGACGGCGATGATACAGATTTTGCTGCTATTGAGGCCGGTTTTGTCTCGATTACTCCCCTTCAGACCGACCTGACCCGCCACACGGCGTGCAGCGATGTACAGGACTGGTTGGATGCCTTTACAGCCTGAAATATCACCCATTGAACTGCGTGGCCGCGGGATGACCTCCCAGCGTACTCGCGACCGGATGGTTGATCGTCTGGCGCGCCAGGGGATTCGCGATGAGCGTGTGCTCAACGTCATGGCCTGCGCGCCCCGGCACCTCTTTGTCGATGAGGCGCTGGCCCATCACGCCTATGAAGATGCCTCTCTGCCAATCGGGTTTGGCCAGACCCTTTCGCAGCCTCTGACCGTGGCTCGAATGACGGAGCTCACCCTGCGTGAAGCGCCAAGGCGAGTGCTGGAGCTGGGCACCGGTTCCGGCTATCAGACCCTGGTGCTGTCCAGCCTGGTAGATGAACTTTACTCATTGGAAAGAATCCAGATACTTCACGAACGCGCCGCCCAACGTCTGGCGCGACTTAAGGTGTCAGCCAGGCTTGCTGTGGCAGATGGTAACCACGGCTGGCCAGAAGCTGCCCCTTTTGATGTTATCCTGCTAACTGCTTGTGCCCAAACGTTATCAAGTGAATTGCTGGAACAGCTGCGTGATGGTGGTGTATTGATTGCACCAATTGAGGAAAGCTGTGGCAGTCAGTGGTTAACCCAAGTACGCCGGGTAGGCATTGTGTACGAAAAACGTCGATTAGAGCCGGTTCGGTTTGTCCCGCTACTGCAAGGAGTAGTGAATTGAAGCGCGATAGGTTAGCTATTTTTCTGAAAGGGGTCGGCATGGGCGCCGCTGATGCGGTACCCGGTGTGTCAGGTGGAACAATTGCCTTCGTCACCGGCATCTATGAGCAGTTGATCTACACTATTCGCCAGTTTGGCCCAAGCGCTTGGAGGGCCTGGCGCCTGGGGGGCTTCAAGGGCCTTTACACACACCTTAACCTTGCGTTTCTATTACCTTTGCTGGCTGGCGTGGCGGCAAGCCTGGTCAGTGTTGCTCATCTGGCGCTATGGCTGATGGACGCTCATCCTCTACTATTGGACGGTTTCTTTTTTGGCCTGGTGGCGGCATCAGCGCTGGTAGTGCATAACGCTATGAGAAGCTGGAAACTCTGGTATCTTTTGCCGCTAGTGGTGGGCTTGCTGCTGGCCAAGGCCCTACCCGGTTTAATGCCCACGGTACTACTTCTAGGTAATGAAAATCTGGTAGTGATGGTGGCAGGTGCCATTGCTATAAGCGCCATGTTGTTGCCAGGTGTGTCAGGCAGTTTCCTGCTTCTGACCATGGGGCTTTATGGCACTATCATGCAGGCGATTCGCGGTTTTGATCTGGCAGTTATCGGGCTGTTCGGGATTGGCTGCCTGATTGGGCTGGCCTTGTTTTCACGACTTTTGGCCTGGTTGTTCAAACGCCAGCACGATGCCACTATGCAGCTATTATTAGGGTTTATTGTGGGTTCCTTGCCGGTGCTGTGGCCCTGGAGAGAGCTTGTAGGCTATCAGCTAGGGCCTGACGGTCAAATCATCCCCCTGGCTTTTCGCTACCTGATGCCGAGTGAGTATGCCGTCCTGATTGGCGACTCGGCCCAATTGGGAACAGTCATCCTGTTGATGCTGCTGGGCGCCATCCTGGTAGTTGGCTTGAACTACCGGGCGCATAAGTCATCGCCTTCACTATCGAGGGATCAATCAGGCGCTAACAAGGAGTAGTCACCCCAATGCGTAAAATATTTCTTATCTCGGCGCTTGCCATTGCTGTTGCCGGTTGCGCAAATCACCAGGGAAATCCGCAGGTGCGTGATATCAGCGAGGTAAGGCGTAACCTGAATGCCGACGGTCAGTACACGGTGGAGCAAGGTGATACTCTCTATGGTATTGCCTGGCAGCAAGGTTTGGATTATCGCGAGCTTGCAGCTCTCAATGATATTGAGCCGCCCTATAACATCTACCCTGGCCAGCAGCTTGTGCTGCAGTCGTCGGGTGCTGAAGTTGACCGCGAGAGGACTGAAACATCGCAACCGCCAGCAGGTGGCGAAGCAGGTGAATCCTCCGGCGTGGTAGCCACAGGCCTTGGTGAAACGCCTGTACAGGTTGCCGCCAACATCCAGGAAGTCGATTGGCTGTTGCCCAGTGAAACCGCGTCTGAAGAGACAACGAGGGATGATGAAGCGCTGGATGCACAAGCCGAGCCAGAACCAGAGCCGCAAGAGACTGAATCACAAGTATCGCAATCAGACGCATCTGAAAGGCAACAGCCAGAAGAGCCAGAGACTCAGCCTGAACCTGAAACCGAAACGCAGGCGAGTGTCCCCTCCACCCAGCAGGTGTCAGTGGATCGCAGTGACCGGACTTATACACCGGCAGAGAATATAGAATGGCAGTGGCCGACAGAGGGTGAGGTCGTTGGTACCTTTGGTGAAGGCGGAAGCATTACCGCCGGGATTGATATCGCAGGGCAAAAGGGGCAATCTGTAAAGGCAGCAGGGCCTGGAGTCGTCGTGTATGCGGGCAGCGGTGTGCGAGGTTATGGCAACCTCATTCTTATCAAGCACAATGACGAATTTCTATCTGCCTACGCTCACAATGACACGCTGAATGTGAAAGAAAATGATGTGATTGAGGGCGGTGAAGTCATTGCCACCATGGGAGATAGCAGCGCTGATGAAGAGGCAAGGCTGCATTTTGAAATACGCAAGGAGGGTCAGCCGGAAGATCCTTTGACGTATTTACCAGGGCGGTAATCATTCTGTCAGCATGCCGAGTGCATCATTCAGGCCTGGCCCGGTTTTCAGATCGGGCCCCAAGCTTGGTCCGCGGAGTACACTGTAATAATAACTATAAAACCAGCCTCAAGCGTTCGTGCGTCAAGCAGAAGTTTGCATCTTCGGGATATCAACGCTCATTTCTGTAATGATAAGCCCGATGGCATAAACAAGGTGAGATGATGGGGGAGAGCGATGAGCATGCTGGAACAGGATCTTCAGGACATAGACCTGAATGCCGTGGAAGAAGCCTTGAGTGAAGTAGACGATGAGGCGGTTGCTGCTGAGGAAGAAGCCTTCGAGAAAGCCTTGGGCCGGGAAGGCAAGGCACCTCGTCAAAGCCTGGATGCGACCCAGATCTATCTCAACGAGATCGGCTTTTCGCCGTTGCTGACACCGGAAGAAGAGGTTTATTACGGCCGTCTGGCGCGTAAGGGAGATCCGCTTGGCCGTTCACGGATGATTGAATCCAATCTGCGTCTGGTAGTCAAGATTGCGCGGCGTTACCTGAACCGTGGTTTGACTCTGCTGGACCTGATAGAAGAAGGCAATCTGGGGCTGATTCGGGCGGTGGAGAAATTTGATCCTGAACGTGGCTTTCGCTTCTCGACCTATGCCACCTGGTGGATTCGTCAGACTATTGAACGTGCCCTGATGAATCAGACACGTACCATTCGCCTGCCGATTCATGTTGTCAAAGAACTCAATATCTATTTACGCGCTGCACGCGAGCTGACCCAGAAGCTGGATCACGAGGCTACGCCGGAAGAGATTGCCGAACACCTGGATAAACCGGTGGAAAGTGTCAAGAAGATGCTCGGTCTTAACGAGCGGGTCTCCTCAGTGGACTATCCCATGGGCGGTGATAGTGATAAACCGCTGCTGGATACGCTAACTGACGATGAGGATCACGGTCCTGAGGCGCTATTGGTCGATGGGGATGTGAAAGCCCATGTTGACCATTGGCTCAGTGAGTTGAGCGAAAAGCAGTGTGAAGTGGTGGTTCGGCGTTTTGGGCTACGTGGCCATGAAGCCGCCACTCTGGAAGATGTCGGTGCAGAAATTGGCCTGACACGTGAGCGTGTCCGCCAGATTCAGGTGGAAGCACTCAAGAAACTGCGCCGCTCGCTGGAAAAACAGGGTCTATCGTTGGATGCTATTTTCGAAAGCTGATTCTGATCCAGTGATTTTTACCCTGTTTAACGCTTTTGAATAGTTTAAATTACTGCTTTTTACCCGCTGCCATGCGGGTAATGGCGTGTATAATGACATCCAAGAATAAAACTGAAAGCAGTCATGTTGTTGGCCCGGTTTTCGATCCTGGCGTTGTCAAAATTTCCTGCTGTGAGAAAGCGTATGCGTCCCCTAGTGGCTGAAATCGATCTTGACGCCCTGCGTCATAATTATCGCCTGTCCTGTGAGTGTGCACCCAACAGTCAGTCAGTCGCTGTGATCAAGGCAGACGCCTATGGCCATGGTGCGGTTGAATGCGCCCGTGCGCTGGAAGGCCTGGCTCCAGCGCTTGCTGTGGCCTGTATCGAAGAGGCGCTTACCCTACGTCACGCAGGTATTCAGGCGCCGATTGTGCTACTTGAAGGTATTTTCGAGGCTTCTGAGCTGGCGCTGGTGGATGAGCATCGTCTATGGATGGCGGTGCATACCGACTGGCAGCTCGAAGCACTGCTGGCGTTTACACCGCGCCAGCCGATTCCGGTATGGCTGAAAGTCGATTCCGGCATGCACCGCTTGGGGTTTTCACCACAACGCGCTGAGCAGGTGTGGCAGACACTTTCAAAGGCTTCGCAGGTAACAGCCCTGCACCTGATGAGTCATTTTGCCTCTGCAGACGCTGAAGATTCGGGCTATCTACAAAAGCAGATGGCGACCCTGCAGGCGCTGGCAGAGCGGCTGGGATCACCACTGTGTCTGGCCAACTCGCCCGCTACCCTGGCTCATCCTGTTGCTCATGGTCACTGGAACCGTCCCGGCGTCATGCTGTATGGCAGCGATCCACTAGAGGTGGCAAACGCCATATCGCGCCAGCTCGCTCCAGTAATGACGTTACGCTCTGAAGTGATGGCAATCCGTGAACTGGAAGCCGGTGAGCCGGTGGGCTACGGTGGCCGATGGCGAACGCCCGAGCGCGCGCGAATTGCTGTGGTGGCGGGAGGCTACGGCGATGGCTACGACCGCCATGCGGTGGACGGAACCCCTGTGCTGGTGGATGGTCAGCCCGCCAGGATTGCAGGCAAGGTATCCATGGATATGTTGACTGTGGACATCACCCATTTGCCTGATACGTGCATTGGCAGTGAAGTGATACTGTGGGGCCGGGCAGCCAATGGGGCAGTATTGCCAGTTGATGACGTTGCCCGCTATTGCGATACCATCAGCTATACGCTGCTGACCGGTATTCTGCCGCGTGTGCCGCGTCGCTATCAAGGTGCTTCTGCGCCTTCACCAACCGCACTGTAATAAGCCATGGCCAAACCTGCTTTTCCGCGTTCCTACTTTCATTCCCGCTACTGGAGCACCTGGTTGGCAATAGGCGCCATGTACACGGCTGCCTGGTTGCCATGGCCAGTGAAGCTTGGGTGTGGCAAAGCCATAGGGCTGTTGGCCTGGCGGTTTGCGAAACGTCGCCGGCGCATTACCGAAACCAATATCGCCCTGTGCTTCCCCGAAAAAACCGCTACTGAACAGGCTAAACTGGTCAGGGATACATTTGTTGCCAACGGTATTGGCCTGATCGAGACTGCCACTGCCTGGTGTCGGGATGCGGAGGATCTGCGTCACCGGGTGAGCCGGATCAACCAGGATCACCTTTCCAGAGCGCTGACTCGCAACCGGGGCGCTCTGGTGATTGGCATCCACTTTTCGACGCTGGACCTGGGGGGAGCCCTGCATTCACTGTTTTACCCAGCGGATGTGGTTTATCGGCCGCACAATAATCCGCTGTTTGATCATTTCATGACCCGTGCACGTTCACGCACCTTTGGCCGTACCATCGACCGCCATGATCTGCGTGGTGTGGTGCGTCATCTTAAAGCCGGGCGTATCGTATGGTATTCGCCGGACCAGGATTTCGGGCGTGATGCCAGTGTATTCGCACCTTTTTTTGGCCAGCAGGCCGCGACCATCAAACTGACCGCCAAGATTGCCCGTATGACCGGTGCGCCGGTGGTGCCGATGATGTTCCATCGCAACCCTGATAACCGCTCCTATACCATCGAGTGGCTACCTGCTCTGGACAACTTTCCCAGCGGAGATGAAGTGGCTGATGCTACCCGTATTAATGCCATCATTGAGCAGGCCATTCGCAAGCACCCTGAACAATATCTCTGGCTGCACCGCCGCTTCAAGACACGCCCGGAAGGCGAAGAGAAAATCTATTAGACTGCATTGTTTGAACAGCTATTGACAGTGCCACGACTGCCAACGCGAGAAAGCCGGGACCGCCATATTGGCGAACCCGGCTTTTCAGGTCATGGTGGTGCTATGAAGCAGGTGCTAGGACATGTTGCGGGAATAGAAAATTTCCAGCATTTCCTTGCGCAGGCGGCTTTCAATATCACGGGCTTCCTCAAACGTGATATCACGACGTGAGGTGCCAAACAGGTAATTATCCAGGTCAAAATCCTTGAGCAGCATCTTGGTGTGGAACATGTTCTCCTGGTACACGTTCACATCAATCATCTGATAGGCCTCTTTGGTATCATTGGCCAGGTAGTCCTGAATCGAGGTGATCTCGTGGTCGATAAAAAGTTTTTTGCCGTCCACATCGCGGGTAAAACCGCGCACCCGATAATCCATAGTGACGATATCGGAATCAAAGCTGTGAATCAGGTAGTTCAGGGCTTTCAGCGGGCTGATATGGCCACAGGTAGAAACATCGATATCCAGCCGAAACGTACTGATGCCGTTATCCGGATGAGATTCCGGGTAGCTATGCACCGTGACGTGGCTTTTATCCAGATGGCCCACCACGGTCTCTGGCAGAGGCCCAGGGCCGGGTTCTATCTGTTCCAGGGCAGCTTCCTCCAACTCATGCTCTGCGATCAGAATGGTGACGCTGGCGCCGTGGGGCTCATAATCCTGACGGGCGATGTTCAGCACATGAGCACCAATGATATTGGTCACATCCTTGAGAATCTGAGTCAGACGCTCAGCGTTATAGAGCTCATCGATATAATCGATGTAAGCAGACCGCTGCTCTTCAGTCTTGGCATAACAGATATCATAGATATTAAAGCTCAAAGAGCTTGTCAGGTTGTTAAACCCGTGGAGTCGGAGATTATCTGACATGTCCGAGCCTCCTTATGGCGGATGAAGACACCCCGACGAGCCTGCGCCGGAACCGGTTCACTTGTTATGCGGTTTAACGCTGTTAATCACAAGCGCGCGTATTATGCCCAGCTGAACGCCATGATGCACCCAGCAAGTCGATATTTTGCGTCGAAAGCTGGTCAGGCAGCGACGATTTCAAAGGAATGGGTGATATCAACGCCTCCGTTGCCCAGCATGATAGAGGCACTGCAGTATTTTTCGGCGGATAGTTCAACCGCTCGCTGTATCTGCTTTTCCTTGAGGTTGTTACCGGTCACCACGAAGTGCACGTGGATACGGGTGAAAACAGACGGTGTGCTGTCGGCCCGTTCGGCTTCCAGTTGGGCAACGCAATCGGTGACATCTGCTCGGGCTTTATCGAGGATGTTCAGCACATCAAAAGCGGTGCAGCTGCCCATACCCATCAGCAGCATTTCCATCGGGCGCGGCCCGGTGTTACGGCCTCCATGGTCGGGTGGGCCGTCGACCACAACGCTGTGTCCGCTGCCGGATTCAGCGACAAACTGGCGGCCATCTGTCCATTTAACTTGTGCTTTCACGTGTTGGGCTCCATCGGTTGGTGAATCGTGAGTTGTGAATCGTGAGTTGTGGATAGTGAGTTGAGAAGTGAATCGTTAATTACGGCTGAGCTGCTGATCAAGGGCAGTGAGCCGTTGGGGGGTGCCGACATCGACCCATTGTCCGCTAAAGTGCTCGCCGCTGACACGCCCTTGCTGAATGGCGGCTTTCAGAACGGGGGCGAGTGCAAAGGCGCCTTCCGGTTGATGGGCCAGCAGTGCAGGATTAATAATGCTCAACCCTGAAAAGGTCAGCTTTGGCTGGCCTTCTACTTGAACGCGGCCATTATCCAGGCTGAA
Organism: Pseudomonadota bacterium; assembly: GCA_051748005.1. Classification (GTDB taxonomy): domain Bacteria; phylum Pseudomonadota; class Gammaproteobacteria; order Pseudomonadales; family Halomonadaceae; genus Vreelandella. The sequence goes on from JBNJGW010000015.1 coordinate 13,827, forward strand.
ATCGCCGTCAGGATGATGTTCAGGGTTATCCACCAGCATCAAGTGGGCAAGGTCGCCGCCCTGCAAGGCTCGTTGCTTGGGCAGTGCTTCGCACCATACATCGCCGTTAACCAATAAAAAAGGTGCCTCACCCAATAGCGGCAATGCCTGGCGAATGCCTCCTCCGGTTTCCAGGGGAGTGGCTTCACGGCTGAACTGCAGCTTGAGACCGAACTGGCTGCCGTCACCCAGCGCCTCAATTATCTGGTCAGCCAGGTGGCTGACGTTAATCACTACTTCCCTGATGCCAGCCTGCTCGAGGCGTTCGAGATGATGCACAATCAAGGGTTTGCCAGCCACAGGCAACAGCGGCTTGGGGCAGGTGTCTGTCAATGGGCGCATCCGTTTGCCGAGACCGGCCGCAAGAATCATGGCGTTCATGTTGACTCCGGTGAAGCTGCCTCAGCGCAGCGCTGGAGAATGGCGGGGCGCAGCTGCTCACTAACCCAGAGAGCGAAGTCAGCATGTTCTGGTAGCGCCACAAGGCTGTCTTGCAGATGATCAAGAAAGTGCGGTAGACGAGCCAGGTAGCCCGGTTTGTGATCACGCAGCGTTAAACGGCAGAAGATCCCCAGTACCTTGAGCGAGCGTTGAGCTGCCATGGCCTGACACTGACCCAGAAAGGTGGTTTCATCAATGCGAGAGGTCAAACGCCCATCCTGACGGGCGCGCTGGTAGAAACGTTGAACGGCATCGGCAAACTCCTCGGCATTGAGGCGCCAGTAGCGCCCTCGCAGCAGGGAGATCACATCGTAGCTGAGTGGGCCAGCTACGGCATCCTGAAAATCAATCATATACAGCTTTTCACGATGCACCATCAGGTTCATGGCATCGAAATCCCGATGGACGCTGACAAAGGGTTGGGCCAGCGCCTGTTCAATCAGGGCGTTGCGTAGTGAGGGCCACTCGTCAGGGGCAGGTATGGCCAGCCATTGTTCTAGACACCAGGTCGGGAAAAGATCGAGTTCACGGCCCAGCAGCTCACTATCATAGCGTGGCAGTGGCTCGGGAGAAGCACGGTTCTGTAATTCGCCAATCAGTACCAGGGCATCCAGGGTGTGTTGGTGAACGCTTGCCGGATCATTAAAGCAGTGCTGTAAGGGAGTGTCACCGAGGTCTTCAAGCAGCAGAAAACCTTCTTCCAGATTGCTGGCAAAAATATGTGGAACCGGAAGCCCACCGGCCTGCCACTGTTGGGCGATGTTAACAAAGGGGGTGGAGTCTTCCTGCTCGGGCGGGGCATCCATGACCATCCGAGTGCTGCCGTCAGGCAGAGTCAGGCGATAATAATGCCGAAAACTGGCGTCGCCTCCTGCCTCCTGCAGGTTGATTTCGTCCATATCAAGGCCGTGCTGCTGGGCAACCCAGCGGGTAAGGGCGGTCATCCGCAATGAAGACATGCAAGCTCCTGGCTGGTCGGGCATTATGCTAGCTGTATAATACCGATTCTCGATGCCAAGGATAATCATTATGGGCCAGCGAATTTTGCGCGCTATACCAATGACGCTTGCGGGCTGCCTTTTGGCTGGCGCTGCAACGACAGTGGTTGCCCAGTCCGCAGAGGGCGCACGCCTTGACTGGCAACCCTGGGCGGAGGAAGAAGCGCGCCGTCAGGTATGCCGTGGGCGCTACGTCATGCCCGCCTACCGGCTGCCCGCCGGCCGCGACTTGCGTGAAATCGGGATTGAAACAGATGAGTCTGACTATGCTGCCGATGGCGAGGCCATGTTGCAGGGAGACGTTGTACTGCGCCAGGGTGACAGGGAGTTGCAGGCAGAAAGGCTTTTCGTACCTGCCAGTCGCGAACGGGTTGATGCTCAAGGGAACTTCGAGTTGCGTGATGGCAAGGCGCTGCTGCGCGGGGAAGAAGCGACCCTGTATCTAGAGCAGGATCGCGGCTCGATTGAAGACAGTGAGTATGTTCTTTATGAGCAGCGCGTGCGCGGTGAGGCCCGCCAGCTCGAACAATTAGGTGAACAGCTGTATCGCCTGAGGGACGCCAGTTTTACCACCTGTGAACCTGATCAGGACAGCTGGCAATTGATCAGCAGCGATATCCGCCTCAATCAGGCTGAAGGATTTGGAGTTGCCCGTCATGCGCGGCTGGAGGTCAAGGGAGTACCGGTGTTCTATTGGCCCTGGTTACGCTTTCCGATTGACGACCGTCGTCAGACGGGTTTGCTGTCGCCATCGGTGAGTTTTTCCAGTGAGCAACTGGATTACACACAGCCATTTTACTGGAACATCGCGCCCAATCAGGATGCCACCATTACCCCGCGCTGGCTGAGTGATCGCGGGCTGCTACTGGGTGGCCAGTATCGTTACCTGACCGAGCACTATGGAAGCGGCATCCTGGAAGGCGCCTGGCTCAATAGCGATGATGGTGGCTCGGGGGGGGATGCCAACCGTTATAAGGGGCAGGACCGTTGGTACCTTGATGTTCAGCATTCAGGGCAGATCAATGCCGCTAGTGCTTATCAGCTACGTTATGGTGGAGCCAGCGATGGGCGCTACTTTAACGATTTCAGTGATAACTTCGGCTCCAGCGAGCGTTCCGGTATGGAACGTCTGGCTCAGGTTGATTATCTGGGCGAACGCTGGCGTCTGGATGCCCGCATGCAAGGCTACCAGCGCCTGGATGATCCACTTAGCGATAGTGACAAGCCTTTCTACCGCCTGCCCAGCCTGACCGCAGCGGCCACTTGGATCCGTGATGACGGTCTATATGCTGAGTGGAACAGCAACGCTACCTATTTCTGGCGGGATGTGGATCAGCGTCAGGTGCCGATTCGCGAAGCGGCCAATGGCAGCCGGGTGCATCTGGCGCCTGTTCTGGGCTGGCGCTATGAAAAGCCCTGGGGCTATCTGGCACCCCGCGCTGAGCTCTGGTATACCGCTTATGCGCTGGATTATGGCAGTCGCCAGACCACGCGGGATACATCGCCTGATCGTGGTGTGGCGATAACCTCTGTTGATGCCGGTTTGAATTTTGAGCGCGAACTGGCGCTGGGCGAGCGTGATTACCGTCAGACCCTGGAGCCGCGCATCAACTATGCCTTTGTGCCGCGTACCAATCAGGTGGACATGCCAGAGTTTGACAGCCGTGAAAGGGCATTTTCTTGGGATCAGCTATGGTCTCCCAAGCGCTTTTCGGGCAGCGATCGAGTAGGTGACCTTAATCGCCTGTCAGTAGGCTTCGAGTCCCGCCTGATCGAGGATAGCAACAGTCAGGAACACTTGAGCGTCGGGGTTGGTCAGAGCCTTTACTTTTCTGACCGGCGTGTGGGGATCGATGGCAATGATCAATCGCTGCCACAACAGGTAGATATCAATCCCGATGTCAACCCGGAACGCTTTTATCAGGCCACTCGAAACCGCTCACCCCTGGTGTCTAGGCTTGAATGGCAGATTAACCCGCGCTGGAGCACATCGGCGGAATGGCTTTATGATGATCAACGTGAACTCACTGAACGCACAGGCGTCGATATAGCATATCGGCATACCCGTGGTCACGTGATGAATCTGGGCTATCGCTGGGAAATTGAAGGCTTCGACCCGGCACTGGATCCGGTTGACGATAACTTTCGTGCCTATAACCGCGAAGAGTGGGATCTGTCCTTTGCCTGGAAAGCCAGCCCCAGTATTGATCTGATTGGCCGCTACCTGCACGACCAGACCAACGATCGGGCATTGGAAAAGCTTGCAGGCGTTCAGTGGAATGACTGCTGTTATGGTTTGCAACTGGTCTGGCGAAACTGGATAGATGACAACGACACAGCGCGGATTGCCGATGACTTTAACGACCGTGGCCTGTTCCTGCGCTTTGTACTTCATGGCCTGGGCGGCGTCGGACAAGACGCTGACAACTACTTCGAACGCACTATTCCTGGCTATCGCCCCTCGGCGCTTTAACCGTTCAGGACTCAAGAAAGAGACCGTTTAAATGATTCACAATGCTAGTACGCCAATATCCATTCATTCTCTGACAAGCACCCGTGGCAAGCGCTGGCTGCGCCAGGCCAAATGCCTGGCCTGGGGGAGTGCATTATCGCTTCTGGTGGGAGCGGGCGCCCTGGTCGTGTCTTCCAGCGTGGCAGCCCAGTCTTTTGCAGGCGGCGAACGCCAAATGCTTGATCGCGTCGTGGCGGTGGTGAACGATGGTGCCATCATGCGTAGTGATCTGGACAGGCGCCTGGATCAGGTGATCAGCCAGATCAGCGCTCAGGGTGAAGATGCTCCAAGCCGCCGCGAGATAGAGGAACAGGTGTTGGAGCAGATGGTGCTGGAGGAAATCCAGCTGCAAATGGCCCGCGATGCCAACCTGAGTATTGATGACACCGATCTTAATCGCCAGGTGCGCAACATTGCTGAATCCAATGACATGACGCTGCAGGCGTTTGCCGACCGACTGGAAGCGGATGGCACCAGCCTCGCTCAGGTGCGAGAGGAAATCCGCCGGGAGATGCTCACTCGCCAGGTACAGCAGCGCCAGGTCGGGCAGCGGGTATCGGTCAGCAACCGTGATGTCGAACGTTTCCTTGAAGAGCGGGGAGGGGAGGTCAATCAGGCTGAGACGCGCGCGCGCCATATACTGGTCGGGGTTGGTTCTGGGCGCAGCGAAACACAGGCGCAGGCCTTTGTCGAAGATGCCATGACGCGCCTGGAACAGGGCGAATCCTTTGCCACTGTAGCGCGTGAAATGAGCGACGATCAGGGTAGTGCTGTCAATGGCGGTGATCTTGGCTGGTTAAGCCCCGGGCAGACAGTACCCGAGTTTGATAATGCCATGAATGAACTGGAAGTGGGCCAGGTCTCCTCCCCGGTGCGTTCACAGTTTGGTTACCACATTATTGAAGTCATGGATCGTCGGCGCTCCTCGGCCAGTAATGAAGATATGCGTGAACAGGTTCGCCAGGCAATCTTCCAGCGCCGTGCCAATCAGGAGGTGGGCACCTGGAAACGTGAGATTCGTGAACAGGCCTTTGTGGAAAAGCGGCTCTGATGGTGGGTCAAACAGCGCCTTCAACCACGCTACCTGTCGCCATTACCAGCGGTGAGCCAGCAGGCATCGGCCCCGAACTGGTGCTGATGCTGGCGGCCTACAACCAGCTGCCGAGTAACTGTGTGGTGATTGGTGATCACCGTTTACTCGCAGATCGGGCTGAAGCGCTAGGGTTAGCCGTGACGCTGATGGCTTGCCAGCCTGGAGACCCAGTGCCTGAAGGCGATCGCGTACTGGCCGTCTGGCACTGTGCCCTGAAAGCACCTTGCCGGCCTGGGGTGCTGGACGCCGCCAATGCCGGCTATGTGATAGATACTCTGCAGTTCGCCGTAGATGCCTGCCGTAGCGGCCGCGCAGCAGCCATGACTACTGCACCGCTGCATAAGGGGGTGATCATTGAGGGGGGCTATACAGATTTCACTGGCCACACCGAATGGTTGCGTGATGCCTGTGAGGTGGAAGAAGTGGTAATGCTGCTGGCCACGGACGATGCCCTGCATACCCGCGCTAGCGATTGGCAACATGATGGCAGCCTGCGGGTAGCGCTGGTGACCACTCACTTACCGCTGCGAGCGGTGGCCGATGCTATCAGCACCGAACGCATCAGCAGGGTCAGCCGCATCCTGGCTGCCGACTTGACCCGCCAGTTCGGTATTGCGGCGCCGAGAATCGCGGTGTGTGGCCTGAACCCCCATGCCGGTGAGGACGGCCACCTGGGCCGCGAAGAGCTGGACATCATTATTCCCACTCTGGCGGCACTCCAGGCAGAAGGGCTGAATTTGCGCGGGCCTTTTCCGGCCGATACGCTGTTTACCCCGCGCCACCTGGCCGAAGCCGATGCGGTACTGGCCATGTATCATGACCAGGGTCTGGCCGTGCTGAAATACGCAGGCTTTGGCAATGCGGCCAATATCACCCTGGGCCTGCCGATGGTGCGCACCTCAGTGGATCATGGTACGGCGCTTGATCTGGCTGGTCAGGGCAGGGCATCACCGGATAGCCTGAAAGTGGCCATTCGTCTGGCCCGCCAGCTGGCGGATACCCAGTCAGCCAGCCGGCATGCATCGCCACCTTCCTGACGCTAAAATGCTCCCCGTCTTCGCTTTAACATGATCAACCTCTGGAAAACTGTTTAATGTCTCAAGTCCCGCAGCACCGCGCGCGCAAACGTTTTGGCCAGAACTTTCTACGCGACCCCGGTATTATCGGGCGTATCATCCGGGCGATTGGCCCGCGTGATCAGGATCGCCTGGTAGAAATCGGCCCTGGTCAGGGGGCGCTTACCGAGCCGTTGCTGGAAGCCACCGGCAAGCTTGAGGTGATCGAGCTGGATCGCGACCTGATTCCCGGCCTGCGAGTGAAATTTTTTAACTACCCGCAGTTCGAAATCCATGAAGGCGATGCCCTGGCGTTTGATTTTGCTGCCCTGAAAGGCGACGGCCCGGCGCTGCGGGTGGTGGGCAACCTGCCCTACAACATCTCCACACCCCTGATTGTGCATTTACTGCAGGCTGAAAACGCCGTGGCAGATATGCACTTCATGCTGCAAAAGGAAGTGGTCGAGCGTTTGGCCGCCGAGCCGGGTGGCCCCGACTGGGGGCGGCTATCGGTCATGGCGCAATACTATTGCCAGGTCGAGCAGCTGTTTATCGTCCCACCGGAAGCCTTTGTGCCGCGCCCCAAGGTGGATTCTGCGATTGTCCGCCTCACACCGCATGCGCAAATCCCTCATCCCGCCGACGATACCGAACTGCTGTTTGCGCTGGTCAAGATGGCCTTTGGTCAGCGGCGCAAAACGCTGCGCAACAACTTCAAGGGCCGGGTCAGCGCCGAAGCTCTGGAGGATATTGGCATCGACCCAGGGCGTCGTCCGCAGACCTTGAGCGTCGAGGAATATGTGCGGATTGCCAACCGGGTGGCGTGTGATGATGATGCGGCTCAAGGCGGTGAGTCGTGAGTGCGCTTGATATCCATGTCTCTGTGGTGAGCCACTACCTGGCGGAAGAATCGAATGCTGCCCAGGGGCGCTATGTGTTCAGCTATCGTGTCACCCTGGATAATAAAAGCCCGCACAGCGTGCAACTGCTGGCGCGCTATTGGAAGATCACCCAGGGTAGCGGCGAGCATCAGGAAGTACGTGGCAAGGGCGTGGTTGGCCAGCAGCCCCTGATTGGCCCGGGGCAACGCTTTCGCTACACCAGCCGTGCGATTCTGCAGACGCCGGTCGGTACCATGGAAGGCGCCTACACCCTGCTGGATACGTCTACCCAGCGTTCCTTCGATGTTGATATTGCTCCTTTTCGGCTGGCAACACCGCTGGCGATTCACTGATTCTCCATCGGGTCCTTTCACACCCCTAGCAACTCACATCTAGCAACAAGGAGTCATGATGAGCACTTATGTGATCGGCGATCTTCACGGCTGCCATGCAGAGTTTGTCGCCTTGCTGGACAAGCTTGCCTTCAACCCGGCGCATGACCGCCTGTGGTTAGTGGGGGATCTGGTCAATCGTGGGCCCGGTTCGCTGGAATGCCTGCGTGAAGCTCGCCAGTTGGGGGGCGCCGTCAGCTGTGTGCTGGGCAATCATGATTTTCACTTGCTGGTGGTAGCGCGCGGCAACGGCAGGCTGCGCAAAAAGGATACCCTGGAGGCAATTCTCGATGCCCCGGATCGTGAGCCACTGCTGGACTGGTTGCAGCAGCAATCGCTCTGCGTCAGAAAAGACGCGACCCTGATGGCCCATGCGGGCATTCTGCCACAGTGGTCACTTGCTCAGGCTGAGGCGCTGGGCAAGGAAGTGGAAATAGCGCTTCGCAGTGAGTATTCAGGCGCCTTTCTGGCCGAGCTTTTCGGCGACCAGCCTGACCGCTGGCAGGCTTCTCTGGAAGGTATGGACCGCCTGCGCTGCCTCGTCAATGTGTTTACCCGGATGCGCTTTATCTCACCCGAGGGTCGCCTGGACTTTGCGGCCAAGCAGGGGCTGGAAAGCGCACCAAAAGGCTATGCCCCCTGGTTTCAGTTTCCCCGTGAGGACAACGCGCATGTGCTGTTCGGCCACTGGGCGGCACTGGAAGGACGTACTCCTGGTGCTCGGATTCAGGTGGATGCCCTGGATACCGGCTGTGCCTGGGGTGGCGCCCTGACAGCGCTAAACCTGGAAAGCAGAGAACGTACCGCTGTGGCCAACCATAATGTTGTCCAGCCATGATGGGATTTCGTTGTGACAAGCGTCTGCACGGGCTGGACGTTTATCGAGTCGGCGGCGCGGTGCGCGATGCCCTCTTGGGCTGGCCAGTGTATGACAATGACTGGGTGGTGGTCGGCACGACGCCTGAAGAAATGCAGCGCCGTGGGTTCAAGCCGGTCGGTCGGGATTTTCCGGTTTTTCTGCATCCGGATACGGCGGAGGAATACGCCCTGGCGCGAACAGAGCGCAAGTCCGGCCACGGCTATAGTGGTTTTGAGGTACATGCCAGCCCGAAGGTGACCCTGGAAGAGGATTTGGGGCGCCGCGACCTGACGATCAATGCCATGGCTGAAGCTTCTGATGGCCAGATCTTTGACCCCTTCAATGGCCAGCAGGATCTGGCAGCCCGCCAGTTACGCCATGTCTCGGCAGCGTTCAGTGAAGACCCATTGCGAGTGCTGCGTACTGCGCGTTTTCTGGCCCGCTATGCAAGCCGTGGTTTTCAGATTGCGGCTCCCACGCTTGAACTGATGAAAAGCGTTAGCGAAAGCGGTGAGCTAACTCACCTGGCGGCGGAGCGCGTCTGGGTGGAAACCGAGAAAGCGCTGGGCGAGCCATCGCCGCAGGCGTATTTCGAGGCTCTTGAGCAGTGCAAGGCCCTGCCTGTCTGGTGGCCTGAGCTTGATGCTGACTCTCTGGCACAAGGGCTAGCTGCCATGACAACAGTGCCAAAAAAGGACGAGGTAGATACGAATGCCAGCCTGGCTCATTGGCGCTATGCGCGGCTGGTATCGGTATTGACGAATCAGCAGCGTGACGCCTTGGTCGAACGGCTCAAACTGCCCAAGACCGTGGCCCGGCTAGCCGCTCATGTGGCGCTGACCCAGGCATATCTGAGTCATTGGCAGCCATCTTCTCCCACCGCAGAGTCGGTGCTTGGCTGGCTCAACCAGCTGGATGCCTGGCGCAAGCCTGAACAGGTGGAAGGCCAGCTGACGCTGGTGACGCAGCTGGCATCGGAGCGCTTGGCGAGGGTGCTGCGTCAGGCCTGGAAATACGCCGCTGCCGTCAATCCCAAAGTGCTGGTAGACCAGGGGCTTAAAGGCGCTGAGATTGGCCGGGCGCTGGAAACCCAGCGTCAGCAAGCGATCGCCGACTGTCTGGCTGATGCAGGTGCTTGACGGGTGACTAGGTAAGCTTAGCGGCCTGCTGCGTAGGCAAGGGGCCGGTCAGCCTGAGAGATCAGCTGACCTTGCCAGGTAAAATCTACCGCCCACAGGCGCTGCTCACCCAGATTAAATTGCGCCCATAGCTCAGCGTAAGATGAGCCACAGTCCGGATGGCGTTGTGCGGGCAGCAGTTCCGCCAGGGGCTGAAGCACAAAGGCGTTATGGGTCACTTCTGCCCTGGGCAGTAGAATGCCATCCACCGTTCCGTATAGGTTGCCTACCGTCAGCAGGTCAATATCCAGGGCGCGTGGGCTGAACTTGGGAGTGTCCGGGCGTCGCCCGTGGCGGCTTTCCAGTGCTTTGGCCCAAGCCTGAAGCTCACCCGGTGACCAGTCGCTGTTTAAAGCGACCACCAGATTGTAAAAGTTGCGGGTATCCTTGAAGCCTACTGGTTCGCTTTCAAACACCCGGGATATCTGCAGGTCACCAAAGGTGTCATACAGGGCATCAAGGCATAGCCGGATATGTTCGATGGGGGCGATATTGCTGCCCAGGCTCAGGGTAATCAATGCCATCGTCAGGCCTCACCGCGGATGATGGTCAGCCCGACATTTTGCGCCGCCGCCACCGCACCCGGCTTGCGCACCGTCAGTTTGACGCGGCCGACCGGGAACTCATGGCGCAGGGTGTCGAGCAGCTGTTCGGCAAAGGTTTCAATCAGGGCAAACTGGTGCTCGTCGGCAAAGTGCTGGATGCGCTGGGAAATGGCCGCGTAATCCAGAGTCAGGCTGACATCATCACCGGCCGCTGCTGGGCGGATATCCGTGGACATTTCCAGATCCAGGCTTAATGACTGATGAAGAGTACGCTCCCAGTCATATACGCCAATGATGGTATCGACCTTGAGCGCTTCAATAAAAATACAGTCCATAAACTCCCCCCTGCAGTGAGTCGGAATTGTACTTGAGCCACTGATTAAACAACAGCCACCCAGGTCGGAAAACGCCGCGCAGACGTCGTTTTCAGGAAGTCTGAGGAGCACTGGGCTCGCGCAGCTGATCAAGCGGCCAGCGCGGCGTTGCTTGCATTTGCCCAGGAGCATCGCGTTCGCCAGCGGCCAGGCGTTGCGCGCCGACGTAGGCAATCATGGCGCCGTTGTCGGTGCAGAAGCGCCCACGGGGGTAGTAGGCCTTGGCGTTGCGTTTTTCACATTCCACGGCAAGGCGTTCGCGCAGCCGCGTATTGGCGCTGACCCCACCGGCCATGACGATGCGCTTCAGGCCGGTCTGGTCCAGCGCACGGCGGCATTTGATGACCAGAGTATCGGCCACGGCTTCCTCAAAGGCGCGGGCCACATCAGCGCGAGCCTGCTCATCCAGAGCGCCTTTTGATTGCAGGTCGCGGATGGCGGTCAGGGTATGGGTTTTCAGTCCAGAAAAGCTGAAATCAAGCCCAGGCCGGTCGGTCATTGGGCGTGGGAAGCGCATGCGTTTGGGGTCGCCCTGCTCGGCGAGTCTGGCGACATGAGGGCCACCGGGGTAGGGCAGGCCGAGCATCTTGGCCGCCTTGTCAAAGGCTTCGCCAGCAGCGTCATCCACGGATTCTCCCAGCAGCTGGTAGCGGCCAATGCCTTCAACACTAACCAGCTGGGTGTGTCCCCCAGAGACCAGTAGGGCAACAAACGGAAACGCGGGGGCGTCGTCTTCCAGCATGGGGGCGAGCAGGTGGCCTTCCATGTGATGAACGCCCAGCACGGGGATATCCAGTGCGCGGGCCATACCGTGAGCCGTGGCCGCGCCGACCATCAGTGCCCCTACCAGGCCAGGCCCTGCGGTGTAGGCAATGCCGTCAAGCTCCTGGCGGGTCAGGCTGGCCTCGGCCAGCACTTCTTCCACCAGCGGTAAAAGCTTACGGGTGTGATCCCGGGAGGCCAGTTCCGGCACCACGCCGCCATACTCGGCGTGCATGTCCATCTGGCTATAGAGAGCGTCGGCCAGCAAGCCATTGCCACCGCTGTAGGCGGTGTCGTAAATGGCCACGCCGGTTTCATCACAGGATGTTTCGATGCCGAGTACACGCATGGGAGTTTCCTGACATTATCGGGATAAAATGAGGGATAAGGGCATGAAAACCAGACATAAATGCGATAGCGGTTTGCCCTGAAATGGCCACTATGATACCAGCTGGGCCGGTTTTTGTATGCGAGCGGCCAGGCTTTCGGGTGGGGATTGTTTGCAAAGCGTTGGATTCACCACTAAACTATTGTGCGCTGTAAATACAGGTCCGTATAGGTTAGGTGGGGTAATCAATGTGCATTGCCAATCTGGCTATCGTACGGGCTATCCGAACTCAAGACTCCTTAAGGTAGGTGAGTGCTTAATGCCTTCTGTAAAAGTACGTGATAACGAGCCGTTTGACGTCGCCTTGCGTCGTTTCAAGCGTTCTTGCGAAAAAGCCGGTGTTCTCTCTGAAGTCCGTCGTCGTGAGAACTACGAAAAGCCGACTGCTGAACGCAAGCGCAAAGCGGCAGCTGCCGTGAAGCGTCACGCGAAGAAGCTTCAGCGTGAGCGTAAGCGTTTCGAACGTCTCTATTGATCCGTACCGGAAGTGCTTTCTTTCCAGGAAGCGCTTCTAGAAGGATGCCAAGCGGCTACCACTTTGGTGGCCGCTTGTTTTCGTTTTGACAGATGTCCGGTTAACGCCTTCATGATAGACAGATAATGACGGTGGGTGTTACCCAGACAGCTGAACAGGCCAGTTTCCTGGAAGCTGCGCATCGACCCAGCGAGTATCCGCGTTTCTATGGCAGGCCAGATTCCTCAGCGCTTTATCGATGATTTGTTGAGTCGCGTCGACGTGGTCGAAGTGGTCGGTGAGCGTGTGCAGCTTAAAAAATCCGGACGTAACTATTCTGGACTTTGTCCCTTTCATCAGGAAAAGTCACCGTCTTTTACGGTTAGTGCTGACAAGCAGTTCTATCATTGTTTTGGTTGTGGTGCTCATGGCAGTGCGCTGCGCTTTCTAATGGAGTACGACAAGCTGCCGTTTCCGGAGGCGGTTGAGCAACTTGCCGGACGGCTCGGGATTGAGGTGCCCCGCGAAGGCGTCGATGACCCCAGAGCCAGGGAGCGTGAGAAAAAGCGCGATCAGGGCGTTAACCTGCTGGAGCTGGCGGCGCGCTTTTATCGGGAGCGGATGGCCATGCAGGAAGGTCAGGCCGCTCAGGCCTACCTGGGTCAGCGCGGTTTATCGCCAGATGTGGTGAAAACCTATGGCGTGGGCTACGCTCCAGCGGGGTGGGATGCGCTTAAGAAGCATTTGTCCGAACGGGGTGTCAGTGAGGCTGTGCAGATTGAGTACGGTCTGCTGATTCATCACGAGGATTCAGGACGCACCTATGACCGCTTTCGTGATCGGGTGATGTTTCCGATCCGTGACCTGCGCGGGCGCACGATTGCCTTTGGCGGCCGGGTGTTGGGCGATGCCAAACCCAAGTATCTGAACTCGCCGGAAACGCCGGTCTTTCACAAGGGGCGCGAGCTATACGGCCTTTATGAGGCCCGTCAGGCGCCGGAAAGGCTCGAGCAGCTGGTGCTGGTGGAAGGCTATATGGACGTGGTGGCGCTGGCCCAGTTCGGTATTCGCAATGCGGTGGCGACTCTGGGAACGGCAACAACGGAAGATCACCTCAGGCGGCTGTTTCGCATGGTTAGCCGGGTGGTGTTCTGTTTTGACGGTGACCGGGCCGGGCGCCAAGCGGCCAGCCGCGCACTGGAAACGGTGATGCCGCAGATGATTGATGGGCGTGAGGCGCGGTTTCTGTTTCTACCGGAAGGCGACGACCCGGATGATCTGGTGCGTCGCGAAGGCGCACAGGCCTTCAAGGATCGCGTGACCTGTGCCATGCCCCTGTCAGAGTTTCTGTTTGAACAGGCTGCTCAAGGTCGTGACCTGAATGCCGTGGAAGGGCGCGAGCGTTTTGCCAGCCAGGTGTTGACAGCGCTGAGCAAGGTGCCTGAAGGCATGCTGCGTTCATTGTTGTTTGAAGAGTTGTCGCGGCGTAGCGGGCTGAAAGAAGTTCAGCTGAATACCCTGCTTCAGCAGCAGGAAGCGCGTCGGTTGCCTGCAGTAAGCCAGCAAGCCTCCAGCGCTTCAGCTGAGAATGAGTCAGCGCCGTTTGCGGCCGCGCCGATGTCAGGCGCTGATGCAAAGCGACGAGGCGTACTGTCATCCATCGAACGGGTGATGCAGCTGTTGTTGCATGAGCCAACATTGATAGACGTTGTTGGTGAATCGCTGGAATGGTTGCCGGATGATGAAGAAGGCAGCCTGTGCAGGGAGCTGATTATGCTCTTACAGGCTGGCCGTTTTCGTAGCCCGCAGGTCGTATTGGCGCATTTTCAGGGCAGTGCTCAGGGTCAGTGGTTGACCGCTCTGGCGCAGCAGGAGCTCTTGATACCTCGTGAAGCGCGTAAGGCTGAGGTTGAAGGTATCATTGATCATCTCAAGCAGGCGCAGCGAAAACGTTCGCCGGAGCAGGAATATGCGGTGCTGATTGATCAGGAACGGGCAGGCAAAAGGTTGAATGGCGAGCAGCGCCAGCGTCTTGCCGAGTTAATCAGAGAGCTGACCCAGCGCTAAGCAATGTAAGCAGGGTTGAATTCTCCAGAAATATCACCACATAAAGGTTATGTCGAAAGACACTGGCCGAACAGGACAAACTAACACACCTGAAACACCGCGCAAATATGCCAAGCTGGAAAAATACCCATTGCTAACGCTATACTGTTCGGCTTGTTGGACGTAAGACGTCCAACGTTTCAGGTGCTTCATTCTTCTTCGTCGAGATAGGGTTTCTATGGCTGGAAATGCGCAGCAGCAGTCACGTCTGAAGGAGTTGATCGCGCGGGGTAAGGAGCAAGGCTTCCTCACCTACGCTGAGGTCAACGACCATCTACCCGAGGATATCGCTGATCCGGATCAAGTGGAAGACATCATCGGCATGATCAACGACATGGGAATCAGTGTCGTTGAAGAAGCGCCAGATGAAGACACCTTGATGATGTCGGATCACTCCACGGATGAGTCCGCTGCTGAAGAAGCAGTGGCAGCCCTGGCTGCAGTGGAAAGCGATGTTGGCCGAACCACTGACCCAGTGCGCATGTATATGCGTGAAATGGGTACGGTTGAGCTTCTGACCCGTGAAGGCGAGATCGAAATTGCCAAGCGTATCGAAGAAGGCACCCGCGAAGTCATGTCGGCACTGGCGTACCTGCCCGGCGCCGTGGCATCGATTCTGGATGCCTATGATGCGACTCAGGATGAAGAAGCACCGGGACGTCTTTCCGACCTGTTCTCGGGCTTTATCGATCCCGATGAGGGGATCCCCGGTGTTGCCGAGGCTGAAGTGATTGAAGAGCCGGAGGTTGACCCCGAGCTTGACGATACGGATGTCGATTCTGACGACGAAGAAGAAGATTCGACAGCCAACGAGGGTGGCCCGGATCCTGAAGAAGCGCGAGCGCGTTTCGAGCAGATTCGCGAGCAGAATGCCGCTGTTGAGGCTGCCTTTGCAAAGCATGGTCGCGGCAGCTCGGAACTGAAAGCCGAGCAGGCGCGTCTGGCCGAGCTTTTCTCGCCAATCAAGCTGGTGCCCAAGCATTTCGAGCGCCTGGTGGGTCAGGTGCGTATCAGTGTCGAGCAGGTGCGCGCTCAAGAAAAAGCCATCATGCAGCTATGCGTGAAGAAGGCCAAGGTACCGCGCAAGACATTTATCAAGTCATTCCCGGGGCATGAGTCGCAAAAGACTTGGCTGGATGACTTCCAGGAAGCGTTTCCAAAGTACGCTGACCGACTGGAGCCGCTGCGCGCCGATATCGCCCGCTCCCAGCGTAAGATCGCTTTTGAAGAAAACATGGTTCAGCTCAATGTGGGCGAACTCAAAGAGGTCAATCGCAAGCTTTCCATTGGTGAGGCCAAGGCACGTCGTGCCAAGAAAGAAATGGTCGAGGCCAACCTGCGCCTGGTAATTTCCATCGCCAAGAAGTATACCAATCGCGGCCTGCAGTTCCTGGATCTGATTCAGGAAGGCAACATCGGCCTGATGAAAGCCGTCGACAAGTTCGAATATCGTCGAGGCTACAAGTTCTCTACCTATGCGACCTGGTGGATTCGTCAGGCGATTACCCGCTCGATTGCAGACCAGGCGCGTACAATCCGTATTCCGGTACATATGATTGAGACGATCAACAAGCTCAATCGTGTCTCTCGCCAGATGCTGCAGGAAATGGGCCGTGAGCCGACACCTGAAGAACTGGGTGAGCGTCTGGAAATGCCGGAAGACAAGGTTCGCAAGGTGCTCAAGATCGCCAAGGAACCAATCTCCATGGAAACGCCGATTGGTGATGATGACGATTCACACCTGGGCGATTTCATCGAGGACAGCTCCATGCTGTTGCCGATTGATATGGCCACCGGTGAAGGGTTGGTTGAAGCCACCCGCAACGTCCTTGGCGGGCTGACTGCGCGAGAAGCCAAGGTGCTGCGTATGCGCTTTGGTATTGATATGAATACTGACCATACCCTGGAAGAGGTGGGTAAGCAGTTTGACGTGACCCGGGAACGGATCCGTCAGATTGAAGCCAAGGCGCTACGCAAGCTGCGCCACCCCAGCCGTTCGGAGCCGCTTCGCTCATTCCTTGATGAGTAAATTGATTGACCGGTGGCTAAGTTGCCGAAGCCGCCAGACGTACTGGTAAGAAAAGCCCTTGTAGATGACTTTCTGCAAGGGCTTTTGGCTGTTTATGATGGCGCATTCAGACAAGCCAGCATTGATGTTGCTGTTTATATTGTTGAATATATGAACATCCATCCAACACTACCCACAATCTAAGGACGATGACCATGAAATCACGTGCGGCAGTGGCGCTTGAAGCAGGCAAGCCACTTGAGCTGGTAGAAATTGATGTGGAAGGCCCGAAAGCCGGCGAAGTGCTGGTCAAAATGGCTGCTACCAGCGTCTGTCATACCGATGCCTATACGCTTTCCGGGGCAGACCCGGAAGGTAACTTTCCGGCGGTGCTGGGTCATGAGGGCGCGGGCGTTGTTCAGGAAGTCGGTCCTGGGGTGACCAGCGTCAAACCCGGTGACCATGTCATTCCGCTGTATACGGCAGAGTGCGGTCAGTGCAAGTTCTGCCTGTCGGGCAAGACCAACCTGTGTGGTTCAGTGCGCGCCACTCAGGGGAAAGGGGTCATGCCGGATGGTACCTCGCGCTTTTCGCTGGATGGCAAGATGCTCCACCACTATATGGGCACCTCTACCTTCAGTGAGTATACGGTGCTCCCGGAAGTGTCTCTGGCGGTAGTTTCCAAGGAAGCCCCGATGGACAAGATATGCCTGCTGGGCTGTGGCGTCACCACCGGTATTGGTGCCGTGCTCAATACCGCCAAGGTAGAGCCAGGTTCAACCGTGGCCGTGTTTGGTCTGGGGGCGATTGGACTGGCGGTGATTCAGGGCGCCATGATGGCCAAGGCGTCACGGATTATTGCCATTGACGTCAACCCGGACAAGTTTGAGCTGGCCAAGCAGTTCGGGGCGACCGATTTTGTCAACCCCAAGGATTACAGTGATCCGATCCAGCAGGTAATTGTTGACCTGACTGACGGTGGCGTCGATTACTCTTTTGAATGTATCGGCAATGTCAATGTCATGCGCTCGGCGCTTGAGTGCTGCCATAAAGGCTGGGGCGAGTCGATCATCATTGGGGTGGCGGGAGCCGGGGAAGAAATTGCCACGCGGCCTTTCCAGCTGGTCACCGGGCGGGTCTGGAAAGGCTCTGCATTCGGCGGCGTCAAAGGCCGCAGCGAACTGCCGGGGTATGTCGAACGCTATATGAACGGTGAGATCAATATCGATGATTTTATCACCCATGACATGCCGTTTGAGCAGATCAACGAAGCCTTTGATCTGCTCCACGCGGGCAAGAGCATTCGTACCGTGCTGCATTACTGAGTATGATGGTGTCACCATAACCTGGCGCCCGTAAGGGCGTAGGACGCCCGGCATGGCCTTGGTGGCTGCGCCGGGCAAGGATTCCGGAGCCTGTTGTCAGGAGCGTGCCCATGAGCATGAGTGAAACCCTAGAGCTGGTATCGGCCAACCGTAGTTTTGGCGGCTGGCACAAGCGCTATCGTCATTATTCGCGGGCGCTGGACTGCGATATGATCTTTGCCGTTTATCTGCCGCCTCAGGCTGAAGATGAACGCGTGCCACTGCTCTGGTGGCTGTCAGGTTTAACCTGCAATGATGAAAACTTCATGCAGAAAGCTGGCGCTCACCGTCTTGCCGCCGAGCTTGGAGTGGCCATTGTCTGCCCGGATACCAGCCCGAGAGGCACCGATCTGCCCGGTGAACATGAAAGCTATGATCTGGGTTCTGGCGCGGGCTTTTATGTCAATGCCACTGAAACGCCGTGGAAAGCGCACTATCGTATGTACGATTATGTGGCTGAAGAACTGCCCTCTGTGGTGCGTCAGCATTTTCCGGTCAATGGGCGCGAATCAATCAGCGGCCATTCCATGGGTGGCCACGGCGCTCTGATTCTGGCCTTGCGCCATCCGGGGCGCTTTCGTTCGGTGTCGGCCTTTTCCCCTGTGGTCAATCCTATGGAGTGCCCTTGGGGGCGCAATGCCTTCAGCCATTACCTGGGCGATGATATTACCCGTTGGCGTCAGTATGATGCCTGCGAGTTGGTCGCCAACGGCGCCTCACGTCAGCGGCTGTTCATTGATCAGGGGGAAGCTGATCAGTTTCTTGAAGAACAGCTCAAGCCTGATCACCTGGAAGCTGTCTGCGAAAAGCATGACCATCCGCTGACGCTCAGACGCCAGCCGGGCTATGATCATTCCTACTTCTTTATTGCCACCTTTATTGAAGACCATCTGCACTATCATGCTGAGCATCTATATAAGCGGTAAGGGTACCTGATGTTGAAACGAGCGCTCGCGCGTGTGGCCGGTCTTGTCTGGCGAATTCTCTGGCGGGTAGCGCTCGTTTTTGTGCTGTTATCCATTGCCCTGGTG
The DNA here is from genome assembly GCA_051748005.1 of Pseudomonadota bacterium. Lineage (GTDB taxonomy): Bacteria > Pseudomonadota > Gammaproteobacteria > Pseudomonadales > Halomonadaceae > Vreelandella. The sequence goes on from JBNJGW010000015.1 coordinate 32,307, forward strand.
CTGCTCTTTCGCTATGTACCACCTCCGGGCTCCATGGTGATGCTGGAACGCAAGGTGCAAGGGTGGCTAGCCAATGAGCCTATTACCCTTAACCATCAATGGCGGGATTGGGAGGCCATGGCGGATGCGGCCAAGTTGGCGGTGATTGCCGCCGAAGATCAGCGTTTTCCCGCTCATTCCGGGTTTGACCTGATTGAAATTCGCCAGGCGCTGTCCACTGCCATTAGCGGTGGACGCCTGCGTGGCGCCAGCACCATCAGCCAGCAGACCGCCAAGAATGTATTTTTGTGGAGCGGGCGCAACTGGGGGCGTAAGGCGCTGGAGACCTGGTTCACCGTTTTGATCGAGTTGATCTGGGGCAAGCAGCGCATTCTTGAGGTATATCTGAACGTCGCCGAGTGGGATGAAGGTGTCTTTGGCCTGGAAGCCGCTTCCCAGCATTATTTTGGCGCATCGGCCAGTGCGTTGAGTGACCGCCAGGCAAGCCTGTTAGCCGCCATCCTGCCCAGCCCACTAACCCGCAGCGCTTCCGTGCCAAGCCCCCAGGTCGAGCAGCGCAGCCAATGGATTCTTCAGCAGATGCGCAACCTGGGCGGCCCGCGTTATCTTCAGCGGTTGCTACCTCCTGTTACCTGAACTCTCATAAGTGGAGGTGTTGTCCTTCGTTATGCCTTGGTGCCCGCCTGGGATGATTTAACCACCATAACAACACCCAGGATAGTGATCGCCATCCCCAGTAGGCCCAGCCAGGGCAGGCGTTCGTCAAATAGCCACCAGGCCTGCAGGGCGGTTACCGGGGGAACCAGGTAGAAAAGACTGGCCACTCTTGAAGCCTCGCCTTTTTTGATCAGCGCCATCAACAGCATGATGGCGGCAATGGACAGCACCAGTACCAGCCAGCCAAGGGTCAATACAAAGGTAGGCGTCCAATTTACGCTACGAGTTTCCAACAGGAGGGCGCCACCGCCAAACAGGGCGCCAGCGGTCAGGTACTGAATCGCCGTGCCTGAAATCAGATGCATGCTGGTGCAAAAACGCTTCTGGTAAAGTGTGCCGATCGAGATACCCGCCAGGGCCGCCATCACGCTAAAAAGCGCCGGCAACCCAAAGCCGGTAAACAAGGTGTCGCTGATGTCCAGTTTGCTACCCAGCACCAGGCTAATGCCCACCAGGCCAAGTACCAAGCCAATCCATTGGCGCTGGTTGAGTTTTTCACCTAGCAAGGGGCCAGCGCAGGCGGCCGTCAGTAGTGGCTGTAATCCGACCAAAAGTGCGGCGAGTCCGGCGGGCATGCCGTGGTAAATGCCGTAAAAAACACCCCCAAGGTAAGCGCCGTGCACCAGGCAGCCGGTAATGGCTATATGCCCCCACAGGCCGGCACTGGAAGGCCAGGGGATGCGCATGACAAGTGCCAACGGGATCAGGATCAAGAGCGTCAGCATCATGCGGATAAACAGAAAGGTAAAGGGTTCGGCGTAAGGCAGGCCAAATTTGGCGCCGATAAAGCCGGTACTCCATAACAGCACAAACAGGACGGGCATGGCGGCCAGGCCCAGTTCACCCGGTGTGGCGTGGCGGGTGGTCGAGAGCACATCTTTGAGCGAGCGGCTGAGCATAAAGGCTATCCTGTTCAATAGGTTAGAAGGCGGCATGATCCGGTATTGTTTTTTTTACATTAAGTTACACAAAAAATTGAACCTGCGCATCTGTCTTGCGTCAGAGTATGTACGTTAACTAACGTACGCCTTAAATTCACCTCAGAAGTTACCGAGGTTTTCTATGCAACGTTTAACTGCACTGTTCTCTGCCGCCCTGTTAGCCACCGGACTGATGGCTACTGCTGCCCATGCCCAACAAACACAAGATCCTGCCCAAGACCCCATGGCTACCCAGCAGGCGCCAGCGCAGGATTTTTCGGATGAACAGTTGGAGCAATTTGCCGATGCATCTCAAGAGATAGCGGTTATTTCCCAGGATTATACCCAGCGTCTGCAAGAAGCCGAAGATGAGCAAAGCCAGCAGGAAGTGCGTGCTGAAGCTAATGACAAGATGATTGAAGTCGTCGAAGACAGCGGTCTGGATGTTGAAACTTTCAATGCGATTGGCCAAGCCATTCAGCAGGACCCTGAGATGATGCAGCGCGTCCAGGAAATGTCCTCACAGTCATAATGTTAATGGCGTTACCTGACCGAGGGTGGGTTGATGAGTTAATGTCAATATCTTCTCCAGCCATGCTATAAAACGGTCAGGATTATATAAGGCTCGGCACTGTGATGGTGCCGAGCCTTTTTTATAGCTCAATGCTTTATCTTACACCTTGATGCTTGCACACTGTATACAATATGCCGCAAAGGCAAGTCGCTGGCGAGATATTGTCAGTAATCGATGGTTATCAAGGGCTTGTTAATAGCCCGTTAACTAGGAGAAGTGCATGGACGTTGAGCTTCTGGAAATTCATCAGCACATGGGCAAATATCCGCCCTTTGACGGTTTGTCAGATGAGCTGCTTGATCGTATTGCCGAAAGCGTTGAGGTTCGCTATTTCAAGACCGGTAGCGAGATTCTGCGTCTTAACGAAACCGTCAATGAGCTATGTTACATACGCAGCGGGGCCGTTGAGGTCTATCGCCGCCAGGGCGAGCTTTACAACCGTCTGGGTGAAGGTGATATCTTTGGCCACTTCAGCCTGTTGCGCGGGCACCGGGTGCGTTATCCGGCCAAGGCGATTGAAGATACCCTGATCTACTTTATTCCTGGGGCTGTTTTTCAGCAGCTGTGTGATGAAGACGACCACTTTGCGGATTTTATCGAAGTGGAAAGGCCACGGCTGGAAAGCGTGGCAGAAGAGCAGAAAAAATCCAATGATATGATGGTCACCCGGATTCGCAAGCTGTTATCGCGTTATCCGGTCATGGTGGAAACCACCACCACGGTGCAGGCGGCGGCTCAGCAGATGAGTAATGCTCAGGCCTCGGCACTGCTGGTGCTAAAGCGCGGCAAAGAGAACCCACGCTTCAGCTTTAATGATAGCGAAGGTGTTGCCTGGCAGATGTGTGGCATCCTGACCGACAGCGATTTTCGCAAAAGCATTGTTGCCAAAGGCCTACCGCCCGAGACGCCGGTAGGCGATGTGATTGGCACCCACCTGATTACTGTTCAGTCAGATGTGTCAGTTTATGAAGCCATGCTGACCATGTTGCGCAGCAATGTGCATCACCTGCCGGTGCTGTACCGCCAGCGCCCGGTAGGCGTGGTGCATCTATCGGACATCATCCGCTATGAAACCCACAGCGGGCTTTATCTGGTCAGCAATATTTTCAGTCAGTCCAGCGTTGAGGGGCTGGCCCGACTGGCGCCGGATGTCAGCGCTGCCTTTGTGCGTATGGTTCAGGAAGAGGCCAACTCGCATATGGTCGGCAGCGCGCTGTCGACCATAGGGCGCAGCTTTACCCGTCGCCTGCTGGAGATGGCGGAAGAAGAGCTTGGGCCGCCCCCCGTGCCCTATAGTTTCATGGTCAACGGCTCTATGGCGCGTAACGAACAGACCATAGTGACGGATCAGGATAATGCGCTGGTGATTGACGATGCCTTTGATCCCGTACAGCACGATGACTACTTCTATCAACTGGCCAAGTTTGTCAGCGATGGGCTTGATGCCTGCGGCTATACCTACTGTAAAGGTGATGTCATGGCGACCAATCCGCAGTGGCGGCAACCGCTGCGGGTCTGGAAAGAGTATTTCCGTGACTGGATCAATAACCCGTCGCCTGAGAAACTCCTGCATAGCTCGATTTTCTTCGACCTTGACAGTGCCTACGGTGAAGATGTGTATATCGAGGACCTGCAGGATCTGGTGGCAAGTGAGGCCGCAAAATCACCGCTGTTTTTGGCGGCCATGGCACGTAACGCGCTTAACCGCACGCCACCTTTGGGGTTCTTCCGTACTTTTGTGATGGAAAAAGATGGCAAGCATAATAATTCCATCAACCTCAAGCGGCGGGGTACCGCGCCCATGGTAGACCTTATCCGTATTCATGCCTTGGCCTGTGGTTCAAAGGCCCAGAATTCTTTTGAACGGCTTGACGATATTGCCAAGACGCAGCTGCTGGCCAATGGGGTGAGCGACAAACTGCGCTATGCGCTGGAGTTTCTATGCATGTCGCGTATTCGCCATCAGGTGATTGACCTGCAGGAAGAGCGTACACCGGATAACAACATCGAGCCGGAAAACGTTGCCAGCAACGAGCGGCATACGCTTAAAGATGCTTTCCAGGTGCTGAGTAATGCCCAGAAGTTTCTGAAATTCCGCTACCCGATGCCGGCCAGCAGGCAGGGGCGCAGCTAATGGTGATGATACGTCCACGCAGGAAGATCGTTCAGTCGGATTGGAATGCCTACCTTAACCAGCGTGGCCAGCAGGTTCGCGACCCTGCCATCCAGCGTTTTTTTCAGACTCCCATGCCCAGCGGTGATACGCCGATTGCTCAGGTGCCCATGGTCGCACTGGATATGGAAACCACCGGTCTGGATGAGCGCCGTCACGCGATTGTCAGTATTGGCATCGTACCTTTTGATATGAACAGGATTCTGCTGGCTGAGCGTCGTTACTGGGTAGTCAAGCCACCGCGCCCGCTGGCAGAAGAGTCGATTGCCTTCCATCATATTACCCATTCGGAAATTGCCCACGCGCCGGATCTTGGTGAGGTGCTGGATGACTTGTTGGACGCTCTGGCAGGCCGTCTGGTGGTTGTTCATTTCCGTCATATCGAACGGCCATTTCTGGATGCGGCGGTCAAGTCACGCCGCGGAGAAAGTGTCATTTTCCCGATGATTGATACCATGTCGCTGGAGGCGCGTCTGCACCGTCAGTCTCTGTGGGCGCGTTTTCGTCGTTGGCTGGGGCGTCCACCAGTGTCCATTCGCCTGAATGCCAGCCGGCAACGCTATGGTTTGCCCGCCTATCAGGGGCATCACGCGCTGGTGGATGCGCTGGCCACAGCGGAACTGCTGCAGGCGCAGATTGCCCATCACTACCAACCGGAAACGCCGCTGCACGATCTCTGGACCTGACCGGCTAACCTGGCGGCCAATTCACTGATGGCATCAACCCAATAAAAAGGGCAGCCCGAGGGCTGCCCTTTTATATGCTGATAGTCGTTTCTATCAGGCCGGCCTGGGTTCGCTCATCAAGCCTTTGATGATCGCATAGCAAGCCACCAAAAGAATGATAGTGAACGGGAAGCCGGTGGAGACCGACATGGTCTGCAATGCCGTCAAACCACCGCCCAGCAGCAGGGCAATGGCAATGGCCCCTTCAATGATGGCCCAGAACACACGCTGTGGTTTGGGGGCATCCACCTTACCGCCTGCCGTGATCGAATCGATGACCAGCGAGCCGGAATCCGACGAGGTGACGAAGAAGACAATGACCAGCACGATGGCAATGAAGGAGGTGATGTTCGACAGGGGCAGCTGCTCCAGCATGATAAACAGCTGAAGGTCGACGCCAGCGTCACGCACCGCCTCAATACCTTGAGACAGGTACTGATCGATGGCCGTACCACCAAAGGTGGTCATCCACAGTACCGAGACAATCGATGGCACTAGAAGAACCGCAACCAGGAATTCACGCACAGTACGCCCACGAGATACTCGAGCGATAAACATGCCGACATACGGAGACCAGGAAATCCACCATGCCCAGTAGAAGGCTGTCCAGCCCTGGCTGAAGTTGGCATCTTCACGGCCAAAGGGGTTGGAGAGGGCAGGCAGGTTAACTACATAGTTGAGCAGGTTATCGAAGAATCCTGTGGCAATCAGCAGGGTGGGCCCGACGGCAATGACAAAGAACAGCAGGCCAGCTGCCATGGCGATGTTGATTTTCGATAGCAGCTGAACACCTTTCTCGACCCCGGCAAGGATGGAGGCAATGGCGATAATGGTAATGCCCACAATCAGCAATATCATGGTGACATCACCTTCGGGAGCGCCGAAGAGGTAGCTCAGGCCTGCTGCTGCCTGGGTAGCGCCGAGGCCCAGCGAGGTAGCCAGACCAAAAAGGGTTGCAAAGACAGCGAGAATATCAATGATATGCCCCGGCCAGCCCCAGACGCGCTCGCCCAGAATGGGATAGAACACTGAGCGCATGGACAGCGGCAGGCCTTTATTGAAGGCAAAAAGGGCCAGCGACAGGGCAACAACGGCGTAAATCGCCCAGGGGTGAAGGCCCCAGTGGAAGATGGTTGCCGCCATGCCAAGGGCTGCAGAGCCGGCTGCATCGCCTTCCAGCTCGCCTGTTGCGCCACCCAGCGGTGCCCAGTTGCTGCCATCAAAGGAAGTGCCAAAGTGGGCTAGCGGCTCGTTAACGCCGAAGAACATCAGGCCGATGCCCATACCGGCAGCAAATAACATCGAAAACCAGCCCATGTAGGTAAAGTCCGGCTTGGCGTTCGCGCCACCAATGCGGATTTTACCGAAGGGCGAGACAATCAGAAAAAGGCAGAGCAGAACAAAGATGTTGGCTGCAAAAATGAAGAACCAGGCAAGGTTGGTGGTCAGGTAGTTGAAAACCACATCGTAAATAGGGGCAATCTGATCCTGTAATGCCAGGGTCAGCACGACAAAAAGAACAATCACCAGGGAGGAAATGGTGAACACCTTGCCATGCAGGTCAATATTGAACCCCATGGGTGAGGCGGTCAGGTTGTCCTGACCGATCACATAATCGGTATCGATCAGGTTGGCGGGGCCATCGGGGGCGGGTACACCCTCCGAACTTTTTTTATCGTCAGGACGTTGAGAGTTTGAGTCCATAGGACATCTCCGTCATAGGTGAGTAATGATTGAGCGCTGCAGCTTGGATAATACAGCACTCGCAGATATCTACCGTTGATCCGCGTGACGTTTAGGGTCACGTTGGCGGTTATTGAAACTGTAAACGATAGAAAACTTGGCGAAATCCACACAACAAGAGCAGCCCTCAGGCTGCTCTTGATCTTATAGTGCTGTCCGCTTGATCACACAGCTTTAGGTTCACTCATCAAGCCTTTAATAATGGCGTAGCAAGCCACCAGCAGGATGATAGTGAACGGGAAGCCGGTAGAAACCGCCATGGTCTGCAGGGCGGTCAAACCGCCACCCAGCAGCAGTGCGATGGCGATAGTGCCTTCAATGATCGCCCAGAACACACGCTGGGGCTTGGGCGCGTCGACCTTACCCCCTGCGGTGATCGAGTCGATAACCAGCGAACCGGAATCCGAGGAGGTCACAAAGAACACGATTACCAACACAATGGCGATGAAGGAAGTGATATTCGACAGCGGCAGCTGTTCCAGCATCACGAAAAGCTGCAGCTCAAGGCCGGCGTCACGGACGGCCTCAATGCCCTGGGACAGATACTGATCAATGGCGGTGCCACCAAAGGCGGTCATCCACAGAATTGATACGGTGGAAGGCACCAGTAGCACCGAGATGATGAACTCACGTACGGTACGACCACGGGATACCCGCGCGATAAACATGCCGACGTATGGAGACCAGGAGATCCACCAGGCCCAGTAGAAGGCCGTCCAGCCCTGGCTGAAGTTGGCGTCTTCACGGCCGAAGGGATTGGAGAGTGCGGGCAGATTCACCACATAGCTCATCAGATTTTCAAAGAAACCAGTGGCGATGATCAGGGTAGGGCCTACGCCAATCACAAAGAACAAAAGCGCCGCCGCCAGGCCAATATTGATTTTCGAGAGCAGCTGTACGCCTTTATCTACCCCGGCAAGGATGGAAGCGATGGCGATAATGGTGATCCCGATAATCAGCAGAATCATGGTGATATCGCTTTCTGGCGCACCGAACAGGTATGTCAAACCAGCGGCGGCCTGCGAAGCGCCTATCCCCAGTGAAGTTGCCAAGCCAAACAGGGTGGCAAACACTGCCAGAATATCGATGATATGTCCTGGCCAGCCCCAGACGCGCTCACCGAGAATCGGGTAGAACACCGAGCGCATGGAAAGTGGCAAGCCCTTGTTGAAGGCAAACAGCGCCAACGATAGCGCGACTACCGAATAGATCGCCCAGGGGTGTAGGCCCCAGTGGAAAATCGTGGCGGCCATGCCTACGGCAATTGAGCCGGCCTCGTCACCTTCAAAGTCACCAGCTGCACCACCGAGTGGTGCCCAGCTACCGCCATCAAAGGCAGTACCAAAATGCGTCAAAGGTTCGCTGACCCCGTAGAACATCAGGCCAATGCCCATGCCAGCAGCAAACAGCATGGAAAACCAGCCGATATAGGTAAAGTCCGGCTTGGCAGCCGCGCCGCCAATGCGGATTTTACCTAATGGCGAAACAATCAGAAAAAGGCAGAGAATGACAAAGATATTGGCCGCTAGAATGAAGAACCAGGCCAAGTTGCCGGTCAGGAAGTTGAAGACCGCATCATATACGGGGGCAATCTGTTCCTGAAGTGCCAGAGTCAACACCACGAATAGCACTATCAACAAAGATGAGATAGTGAATACCTTGCCGTGCAGGTCGATATTGAAGCCCATCGGCGAGGCGGTGATGTTGTCCTGACCGATCACGTAATCGGTGTCGATCAGATTCGCCGCACCTTCCGGAGCGGGAATACCCTCCGAAGGAGCCGGCGTATAGTCATCCGGGCTCTTAGAGTTATTGTCCATTGGACATCTCCGTCGATTTTATTGTGGCTGGCCAGTCTTGCGCTCCATTGGAGGCGCTGAAGATTGGCTCACGATTCCGTCGGGCGCACCAGGAAAACGGATGCGTCGGTGTGGGTTGCCACCTTGCCACCGTGGGAGGGCATGACGGCATCCAGGTGACGCGGAAGGTGCGTTGCCATGATGACAAGATCAACACCGAGTTCGTCAATGGATTTCACCAGGATGTCATCAACATTGGCGATCGGGTCAGTAGAGCTATACACCTTGGCAGTGACAGGCTGGCCGTGGACGCCATGACGCTTTTGAGCGAAAGCTTCAAGCTTCTGCTGATATTCGTCAGGCGTTCTTGCCACGCTGTTAGGCGCCGTAGAGGTGACCCCCACATAGGTGATGGACGCATCGTAGTGCTTGGCCGTATCGGCAACGACTTTCAGCGAGGGTTCAAGTACCTCGATGTGCGCGAGGTCGACGGGAACCATGATGTGCTTGAACATGCGAGACTCCTTTTTTGTCTATGGCAACTATCAGCGCCAATCTTTTGAATGGCTTGGCGATCAGTTGTGTAGGGCATAATTGCCGTCTTGATGCGGACTGATCCCTATCAGGCCCGTAGAGAAACAGTGTTGAACACAGGTAGTGCGTTTCGGGCTTTGCTACTTGCAAATAGTGCTTGCTCAATGGCTGCTATTAGTGAAAAAGGGGATAAAAGACCATTTTTGATCATCTGTGATTATACATGGATAAGGTGTTGATGTCAGAGTACAAGGGGTGTTCAACATTGCTCAATCGAAACCCTACGTACTTTTTACAGTGATTGACAGTTTAGGGCTGCTGTCTGTTTAAACGGTATAGGCTTCCCTGCGGCGCATCGGTCAATAGATAGAGTGCACCGTCGGGAGCCTGGCGAATATCACGAAGGCGACCCAGTTCCCCGTTTAAAACGACCTCGCGAGCAATAATTTCTGTGTTGTTATTGGTGATGTCACCTTTGTTATCAGAATCGCTCTGCTCACCACTGGCCAGTGCCAGGCGAATAAGCTGCTGGCTGGCTAGCCCTCCGGCAAGCAGCTGGCCCTGCCACTCCGGGAAAGTATCAGATGTTACTTGTACTAATCCTGATGGGGCGAAACGGCCCTGAAACACATGAACGGGGTCGCGCATACCGGGAAGTGAGTCCTCACCAATGGGTTGATTGGTGGTGTAGTCGTTGCCCCGGCTGACCCTTGGCCAGCCGTAATTTTCACCTGCAATCAACTGGTTGAGTTCGTCACCGGTGCGCGGGCCGTGTTCGGTTGCCCAAGGCTGGCCGTTGCTGAGAACAGTCAGTCCCTGAATGTTGCGGTTACCCAGGGTGTAGATTTCATCCAGCGTATCGGGGTCATCAATGAAGGGGTTATCGTCAGGCACACCACCGGTATCGGTTAGACGCAGAGTTGAACCCGCATGATCGTCCCTGGCCTGGGCGCGGCTCGGGTCGCGTCCGCGGTCGCCAATGCTCATCAAGAGGGTGCCATCTTCAAGCCAGGCCAGGCGTGAACCGTAATGGCGTCCGGGCGCAGAGGCACGATCCTGTTCAAAAAGGTGTTCCACGGCCCCAATGGAATCTCCCTGCCACTTGGCTCGAGAGAGTGCCGTGCGGCTCTGGTTACCTTCGGGTTTGCTCCAGGTAAAGTAGACCCAGTCTTTTTGGCCATCCGCCTGCCCAAAACTCGGGTGAAGGGTAATATCCAGCAAACCGCCCTGACCCTGGGTGCTGACGTTGGGCATGCCTGTCAGAGTTTGCTGCTTGCCTTGCTGATCAATCAGCACCAGCTCTCCTGAGCGCTGGCTGACCAGATAGCGGCCATC